>CAJOOU010000063.1 GCA_905236735.1 uncultured Eubacterium sp.
CTGCCAAAGTGGGTAATACGGTTATATTTCCGACTGATGAAGCACTTTTCGATGAAGTTGTTGCGATAGATTCAGACGGAAAAATTTATGAACCTTTATGTGTATTTGATACTTATGCGGGTATTATATCTGTATTTACATTTGATGTGTCTGATGACAGGGAATATGATTTTTCGTTCTATTATAATAATGGCGGTGAGTATATTCCGGCTGACTATACTTTTTATAGAAAGTCATTAGAAGAGTATAACATTGAGTATGACTTTACGCAGCTTTCACAGACTGATGAGGGTATATTTTTTATGGATTATTTTGATGAGTGGATAGAAAAAACAGAGTCGGCTGCGCTTTCGAGCGATATATCTACGGGAACCCAAATTCTGACAAAGGGTTATTACGGCAATCACGAGTATAAAATATATCCTGATGATGAAGGCGACTATTACTACAAAGATGAATACTCATATTTGGATTATTATGTTATTAAAAACGGAGAAGATTACATTCTAAAAAAAATATACACTTCTGAAGACGGAGGTGTAAAAGTAAATATCTTCAAAGCTGAGCGTGATGAAAACCTGATAAAATATTTTGATGAAGCGGTTTCGGCAAAATCACGAAATATCAGACAATAATATAAAGTTTCTGTTAATTGTTCCGATATAGGTTATAGAAAGGAGGAACTTTTATGGTTAGTATGGTATATCTTAACGGACCGCCGCCACTTACAAACGGCATATCGCTTCAGCAGACTTTGGAAGCATCTCCAAATACCGGAAATAACATCGCAAGATTCGCCCAGGAGATGGAAAGAGCTATGGCCGAGCAGAAGGTCGTATATGTAAGTACAAGGGATTCGGAGCGTGAGAAGGAAAAGAAAAGCAGGATAAGAGCTGTAGCACAGATAGCAAAGGGCGATGATGCAGGCAAAAGGGATTTGCCGGAGAATAAAACCACCGCAGGTAAAAAGTTACGGCTTCTGGATGAAGATTTCAAAGAAGAACTTTATGACAACCCACTGCTTGGATTAAGCGTGGATTACAAAGCATAATTAGGAGAATTGAATATGAATGATTTATCACTCTAAAGAGCGGTTTTGAATGGATAGTTCAAAGCCGCTTTTCACTTTTTTATAATATTCCGAACACGATTTGAACACATTTTTTTTCCATAATACTGCTAAATCTAAAAAAGGAGATGGAAAAATGAAGTACAGAAATTTACTGGCCATGGGTCTTATAATGATTATCGTTGCTTTTGGTGTGGCAGGATGCGGTTCGTCAAACGAGACAACCGTGACATTTACTGATTCGGGCGTAGAAATAGATGGCAGCGGCGCAAGCGCAGACGGCACAACGGTAACAATCACATCCGGAGGTACATATACGGTATCGGGAACTTCTGATGATGCTCAGATTGTAGTATCAGCTTCGGATACTGCTGATGTAACCATAGTACTTAACGATGTTGAACTTACCAATGAGGAAGAGGCTGTAATATATGAAGAGCAGGCAGGCTCTCTTACGGTAACAAGTGCAAGCGGCACAGAAAATACAATTACAAGTGGTATTGAGGACCTTTATGAAGCAGCGCTTGAAGAGGCTGAGGCATCTGAGGAGGTATCGGAGACTGAACTTTACGCGGCCACATCAGAGGAGAGTGAAGAAACAGTAACATCTGAGGAAACAGCATCCGAAGAGAACACAGCTACAGAAGAAACTGCCGGGGAGACCGATGCATCGGGCGACGCTTCGGAAGACGAGAGCCTTGAAGATAATCTTAAGGCGGCCATCTTTGCCAAGGATGATCTTACAATAGATGGAGAAGGGGCGCTTACGGTAAACGGATATATTAATAATGGTATACAGTCTAAAGACAATCTTGTTATAGAGTCGGGTACAATCACCGTAACTTCTTCGAATGATGCTATTAAGGGAAAGGATTCTCTTACTATAGAGGATGGCACTTTTACAATTGCGAGTGCGGGTGATGCGATATGTACAAGCGGCGACCTTACGGTAGAAGACGGAGATTTCAACATCACTACCGGAAACGGAGCCGAGGAGCAGGAAGCCGAAGGCTTTGGTATGGAAAATCAGGATATGGCAGGAAATATGCCGACTGACGGAGAGA
>CAJOOU010000064.1 GCA_905236735.1 uncultured Eubacterium sp.
ATGGCAGAATACTATGCGCATATTTATCCGAGGTTTGATAAAAACCGCTTCCAATATTTGCTTCAGAATTTTAACCTAGACGGAGACAGAAAGATTCAAACATTTTCCAAGGGTATGAAAAAGCAGATGTTTTTGATTTTGGGAATCTGTGCAAAGACCAAGTATCTGTTTTGTGATGAAACCTTTGACGGATTGGATCCTGTGATGCGTCAGGCGGCAAAGAGTCTGTTTGCAAAAGAGATGGATGAAAGAGGGCTTACTCCGATTCTTACCTCCCACAACCTTCGTGAGCTGGAAGATATTTGCGATCATGTGGGACTTTTGCATAAAGGTGGCGTGGTATTATCCCGCGACCTTGCAGATATGAAGCTAAACCTTCAAAAGCTACAGGTGGTATATTCCTCCGAAGAGGAGCGACAAAAAGCAGAATCCAAATTGAGTATTTTGCTGCATGAAGCAAGAGGAAAAGTACACAGTTATACGGTGCGCATGTCCGAGGCAGAACTTGCAATGCTTTTTGAACATGTGGATACAATTTTGTATGAAACACTTCCACTTTCTTTAGAAGAAATATTTATCAGTGAAACGGAGGTAGTCGGCTATGACATTAAAAACATCATCCAAGACTAAATCCACACAGGGATTTATTTTCAGAAACCGCTTATGGCTGATCTCTTTGTTTACTTTAATCAGTTTTTTAAGCTATGTGGTTTTCTTTTGGTTTAGCGTATATGACCACGGGTATCAACCGGATGCTTCGGATGTGGGATATGCAAGAAGATTGGCAGGTCAACTTAGAACAACAGTTACGTTTTGGCTTTCCTATCAGAGTTTTTCTACGATAATCGCCTGCATATACGGATTTATGTTGGGTGTAACGAGCTTTAATTATTTATACAAAAGCAAAACTGTGGACTTTTATTTTTCTATGCCCAAGATGAAGATGGCATACTTCTGTGAGGTTTGCGTAAATTCTGTTTTGATTTATACCATCGTAAGCACAGCATCCTACTTTGTAAGTACGTTGATTGCAAAGGCGGTGGGAGCTCCGGTGGATGGCGCGTTATTAGGCGTTATTGTTGACGGATATTTGGCAAACTTCTTCCTGTTTTTATCCGTGTATGCCATTTGTATTTTGGCACAGACCTTGTGTGGGCATACCTTTATTGCCATTATGCTATCCGGTTACTTTTTGGTAATTGAATTGGCGATACGAGGAACGATTGGGTCCTTGGCCAGTGTATGTTTTCAGACAGCTGATTTATACGGCCGGTATTTTTTAGGACATAATATTTTGCCGGTATTAACTTCTCCTCTCTACAACATATTTACAGCACAAGGTGCATCTTTGTATGTAAAAGATGCACTGATTGCCGCTGTGGCTTTTGTGTTGGCGTATATTTCTTATAAGCACTACAAAGGAGAATTTGCAGGAAAAGCGGTAGTATACAAAGGGGTGCGCTATCTTGTTAAGATTTCACTTTCCTGTCTGGCTGCGATATGGATCGCATACTTTTTCCTGTCACTGTCCGAGCAGGTGATTTATTCAACGGCAGGAATGGTATTTGCCCTCTTAGGCGCATTACTTGGAGCAGCCATTATTTCCGGAATCAGCGAGATAGTTTTTGCCTTTGATATCCGGGCAATGTTCAAGCGGTTTTGGCAAATCCCGATGTTTGCGGCAGCAGGACTTATTCTGATTTTTAGTTTTTCTTTCGACTGGTACGGCTATGACTCTTTTGTGCCGGATGCAAAAAAAGTTGAGGATTGTGCTATGGCGATATCCGGAGGCGAAGCAAACAGTCAGTATATTATAAACGGCGATACCTTTGAGAATTCCTATGCCACAGCATATGCTGAGGAATATATGCATTTGCCGTATACAAAAGAGATGCAGGAAATTGCTGCCACCGGTATGGAAAGACGGACAGCTTATAAAAATTCGCTAATGGATTTTAGAGGAAATCCCACTTCTGAAACAGAAATCGACTACTGTAATTATGATTATGATGTAATTATTATGTATCGTATGAAAAATGGAAAGACCTATCGAAGACGGATTACAGTTCCTTGCGACATGAATAAAGGCACGTTAAATGCGGTATTGGGAAGCGATGAATATAAGCAGGTAAGCTTTACCTTAAATACCATGGATGAACTAAGAAATATGACCGACGGATACAACTGCTTAGAGTTTTATGATTCGATCAATAAAGATATTTCTGATGAGAGCTTGGATGCCTTTTTTGCGGCATATCAAAAAGACTTACAGCATTGGAATTTTTCTGTGGCAACGGATGATTTTATTTTGGGTGAGGTTTATTACACGAAGAGAAAACTGCTTTCGGCTTCGGAAATGGCTGCACTTGCATATGGCGAGTATTATGAATATATGATGGATGAAAATGAAGCTATTCAGTTTCAACAGGGCTTCCCGGTATACGAAAGCTTTACAAATACCATTGCCTACTTGGAAGAAAATGGACTTTACAGCACTTACATGGTGAAACTGCCGGCAGTAGAAGATATCGCTTATCTTGAAATCCAAAAGGATGACATTACCTTTATCTCAGACGGCGCCTGGAACTGGGGTGATGGAGAGTCCGAACAGTTTTATATCAGTGACCCTGAAGAAATCGAAGAGACCTTGGGTACTCTGGTCCCTTCCATTGGAAAGACCTATACCTATCACTGGCATAACACAAGCGGCTATGATCCAAGATATTCCGTATATATTTATTTGTATGGTAATGACGATATTTGTTATGAACGGAGTTTCTTAAAAGAAAAAGTGCCAAATGTGGTAGAACAGTATTCGACAAATGCTTATTAATGTCTATTGAGATTTAAAACATACGTGATATACTTATCTTCAGAAAAAGATTTTCGATGTCAGTCGGAAGTCTTTTTCTTTGTATGGAAAGAGAGAAAAAATGACAGAAGATAAGCGAATTTATACTTTAAGAGAAGAAAAACCTGTAAAGGCTGTATTGAAACTGGGACTTCCACTGGTGGCAGGC
>CAJOOU010000065.1 GCA_905236735.1 uncultured Eubacterium sp.
CGGCTTTTCAAAGATGAAGCTCCCGTGTGAAATTCATTTAAAAAAAGAGCCGTAGGGACTTCCACCTTGCCTAAACGCATTTCCCTTTCTCTGGTACGGATTTAGTTAAACTACTTATGCACGCTCATAGCCTTTATATATTCCATCAGATATAATATCAAAAAGACCGGCAAATATCAATCAAAAATTAATTTTTGCTCAATATCCGTTAACCGCAAAGCTCACTTACAACTTCATTAATAAGCTTTCCGTCTGCCTTGCCTTTAAGTTCCGGCATAATCGCCTTCATTATATTTCCTTTGTTTTTTGTAGCTATCACATCGGCAAACTCCACAAGCTTTTTACATGATTTTTATATCCGGATCAACGGAAAACGGAGCACCTGTCTTTTCTCTAATCTCGGCTATGCTGACGCCGTCTCTTCTTTCCCTCAGATAAAGTCCTTTTTCTCTGTTTATGGTAAATACGGCAAGTTCTGTAACTATGGACTTAACCACACCCACTCCGGTAAGAGGGAGGGTGCACGCCTCAAGAATCTTTGGAGCGCCGTCCTTTGTGCAGTGGTCCGTTGCCACTATAACATTGGAAATGCCGCTCACCAGATCCATGGCACCGCCCATGCCCGGATATGAACCCGGTCTCGCCCAGTTGGCAAGGTCTCCATACTGTGACACTTCAAAACATCCCAGGACGGTAGTCTTTATTCTGCCCCTCCTGATCATGCCAAAGGATGTGCACATACCAAAGCAGCTCGCTCCGGGTACAAGTTCGACTGTATTTCCTGCCGCATTAAAATAAGGTTTTTCCGGGTCGTTGCCTCCTATGACCTTACCATAGCCCAATATACCGTTTTCTGTTTGAACAGCCACATCCTTGCTCAGATAATTTGCCACAAGCATGGGCACTCCCACACCCAGATTTACCACATCTCCGTCCGTAAAATAGGAGGCAATTTTTTTCGCTATAAAGTTTCTGTTTTCATCTCTTAATGACATTATGCAATCCTCCTATAAACTTGTATCCAAAATCATATCAACAAATATACCCGGTGTTGTACATTCCTCGGGTGCCATCTGTCCCAGAGGCACAATTTCATCCACCTGTACTATTGTTTTATCTGCTGCCTGGGCTATTATAGGATTGGAATTAAGGTTTGTCCCGTTATAGGTAAGATTGCCGTAATAATCAGCCTTAGTAGCTTTAACAAGGGCGATATCCGCCGTAAGAGCGCTCTCTAATATATAGGTTTCACCGTTCATTTCTATCTTTTGCTTGCCTTTTTCAGCTACCGTACCCAGACCTACTTTTACAAGAATGCCGCCTATTCCGACTCCGCCTGCCCTTATCCTCTCTGCAAGAGTTCCCATGGGACAGTATTCCACCTCAAACTTACCGGAAGAAACCGCTTCAAGGTTTTCCTTTTCAGCTCCCGCATGTGCTATTATCATCTTGTCAAAGCATCCCGAAAGCATAAGCCTTGATGCGCTGACATCAAGCGCTATATTGGTCAGATGCTTTGCCCCACTCTCAAGTACACAGTCTATCAGAAGTTCAGGACATCCATGATAAGCAAATCCGCCCGTCATTATTGTCTGTCCATCATGAAACTGTGCTATTATTTCATCTTTGGAATATCTTTTACTAATCATATCTAATCCTTTCCTTACGCTCGCACATTATATTTTAACACAATGCAGCTTTGAATGCGAGATTTTCCTATAAGATAAAAATAACACCTGCATAACCTGCAGGTGTTATTTATTAATCAGCTTTTACTGCACTTTCCGGTTTTTCAACATCGGCAATTGCTGCCTTCTGCATCGGGATACGGCAGTTTTTGTTTGAACCGAATTCGACAATTACCATATCATCCTGAATATCGATTATTGTACCGTAAAATCCACTCGTTGTAAGTACGGTATCTCCTATTGCAAGCGAATTCATAAGAGCATCTTTTCTGCTCTGTTCCTTTTTCTGTGGGCGAATCATCATAAAATACATCATTGCAACAATGATAATAACCCATATTATAATATAAGCGCTGCCACTTGCTGTAGCTAAAACTGTCATAATATCTTCCTCCAATTTTAATTTTCCCTACGGGTATTTATTTTACAAGAATAACAACATTATATCAAGTGTTTTATTTCTAATTTTCCATAGATGAAAGTTTCGCCTTTTTGTACTCAGCAAACCTTCCGTCATCGAGAGCGTCCCGTATTTCTTCCATCATATGGTTGTAAAAATACAGATTATGAAGCACACACAGTCTCATGCCGAGCATTTCCTTTGCCTTAAGAAGATGCCTGATATATGCTCTCGAATATGTCCTGCAGGCCGGACAGGCGCATTCCTCTTCTATAGGCGCATCATCCAGCTCGAATTTTTTATTGAAAAGGTTGAGTTTGCCATGATTGGTATATACATGTCCATGTCTCCCGTTTCTGCTCGGATATACACAGTCAAAAAAATCCACTCCTCTGTCTACTCCCTCAAGAATATTGGCAGGTGTACCCACCCCCATCAGATATGTCGGCTTATCCTCAGGCAAATACGGCACCGTCTCATCGAGAATATGATACATCTCTTCATGACTTTCTCCTACGGCAAGTCCTCCCACTGCATATCCGTCAAGTTCCATCTCAGAAATACGCTTTGCGTGTTCTATTCTGATATCCGGGAAAATAGCGCCCTGATTTATGCCGAAAAGCATCTGATGAGGATTTACCGTATCCTCCAGGCCGTTTAACCTCGCCATCTCCTTTTTGCATCTTTCAAGCCATCTTGTTGTTCTTTTCACAGAGTCCTCCACATATTTTCTCTCTGCAAGAGCCGGAGGACACTCATCAAAAGCCATGGCTATGGTAGAACCGAGATTGGACTGTATCTGCATACTTTCTTCCGGTCCCATAAATATCTTCCTGCCGTCAATATGGGAATTAAAAGTTACACCTTCTTCTTTAATCTTCCTGAGTCCCGCAAGTGAAAATACCTGAAATCCGCCGGAGTCAGTCAGGATTGGCCTGTCCCATACCATAAATTTATGTAAACCGCCAAAATCATGTATCAGTCTGTCTCCCGGTCTGACATGCAGATGATAGGTATTGGAGAGCTGCACCTGGGTACCTATCTGCTTTAAATCCTCCGTTGAGACAGCACCTTTTATGGCTGCCACCGTGCCGACATTCATAAAAACAGGTGTCTCTATTATACCGTGAACGGTTTCAAATCTGCCTCTTTTTGCCCGTCCTTCTTTTTTTAGTAATGTGTATTTGCCCATTTTAGTTATCTCCAAAAAAAGGACTGCTAAAAAATTTAGCAGTCCCGATTGTTATTAATTATATTTGCGTTTTCTTGCAGCTTCAGATTTTTTCTTACGCTTAACGCTTGGTTTTTCGTAATGTTCTCTTTTACGAATCTCCTGCTGAATTCCTGCTTTTGCGCAGTTTCTCTTAAATCTACGCAGAGCGGAATCTAACGTTTCGTTTTCTTTA
>CAJOOU010000066.1 GCA_905236735.1 uncultured Eubacterium sp.
ACGGGCGCTGTTATTTGTTGGAATATATGTATAAGAGGGGTGTAATATGGTTAACGATATAATGATAAAATCCTTTCTGACTTTAGCCGAGACTCAGAATTTTACCAAAGCAGCAAGTATACTTTTCCTAAGCCAGCAAGCCGTAAGCAAACATATATCAAAACTTGAGGAAGACCTCGATTGCCAGCTTTTTTCAAGAAACAGAGGAAACATACATCTTACGGAAGAAGGAGAAATCTTTCTGGAAGTATTTTCTGAATATCAGCAAAAGCTTCAGGAAGCTCGAAACAAAGTAAAATCCTTAAATGCGCAAAACAAGAGCAGAGTTGTTATAGGTTATCTTGACCTTTTGGATATTACAAGTATTCTCGGACCTACTCTTGAAGCATTTGCAAAAGAACACCCGGATATAGAAATCGAATATCACAGTGCAACCGATTGGGAACTGCCTATACTTTTAAAAGAAGGTAAGGTAGATTTATCTCTGACTTTTGATAAGGAGGTTGAGCAAAATTCTCCCATAAACTACATCAATCTTATGACCGCAAGAGAGCTGCTTTTTGTTTCCAAAAACCATCCGCTTACGCACACGGCAAAATCATATATGGATTTTAAGGACGAGACAGTATTCTTTTCTCTGCCTCCATCGGGAAATGTATCCAATCTTTTGCACAGGCTTGATATTTTGGGCTTTCCGTATACAGGTCTTATATGTACGGAAAATATGCTTTCATCATGCACCGCAATCGATATGATGCAAGGAGTTTCCTTTGCAATAGAACACAGCAATGTTATTAATCAGGGAAATTTTGCAACATATGAAACCAACAATTTTGCGGACATACTCCTTATCTGCAAAAATGATAATAACAAAAAATGCGTAAAGGAATTTATGAAAACAGCAGAAAAAGTATCCAAATAAAATTGCCGCACCTTTCGGTGCGGCTTTACTTTACTCATCATGAACCTTTAAATTTGCAAAAGGATTAAACTCATCTCCGTTATAAGGACCACTTATCTGCTTTTTGCTTTCGTCAATCTCTACCGTTATTTTTCCGGTCGGATCACACCTGCCCGGTGAATAGGTATTGTTGTCATCCAAGGTCTTATATGGTTTTGGCACCGGCACCGTATTCTGAACACATTGCACAACATTGTTGTCTGCATGAATAAGCCCCGGCTCACTGAGTTCTGCCGGCATACCTCCGACTTCTCCAATTGAAATATCTTTGTCAAGATAATCTATATACCTGTCGTGTGCCCAGTTGCCTCTGTCATAGTCTCCGGCAAGATCCGGGCATACCTGTTCGTGAAACCACCACCATCTGCCGTCTTCAAAAATAAAATCGGATCCATATCTTTCCCAGAGCCAGATTCCGCCTCTTCCTCTTCCGTCAAAACCTATCGGTCCCATTAAAGTACCCGGCGTAAGATAGAAAGACCTTGCGCTCTTTCCGTCGTCCGCCACCTCTATAACATCACTTGTCAAAGCGTGGCAGCCTCCTGAGCATACCGAGCGCACATCATGACCTTCAAGTTCCGGAAAACTTTCCATAAGATCCATCTTATCGGTTATCATCTGCCTGTCCATATGGCGCACGCTGTTTGTATAAACTTCCTTATATCCAACCATTCTTCCGAATTGGTGTGCCCATGTAGTATTCGGAGAGTCATACCAAAGATAGTCCCACTCTTCTCTCGAATATCCCGCACCATGCAGATAAGCGTGTCTTGCCTTAAACTCCTCTACCGTCTGAGCCGCCTTAGCGTTATGAAGCCGCTCTTTAAATGAAAGTTTTTTATTCACATTAACACCCCCTATCTGCGTTCTCTCTCATAATAAGGTTTGCCAAGATCGCCAAGCGGTCCGTAGCTTTCCTTGTCACAATAGGTATCATAAGGTCGGGGCATATCCTGATATATGTACTCCCAGCCGAAAAACGGTTTGTAGACATCCTTTTTTATTGTCGGCTCTCCCCAGTCTCCTCTTAAAGGATCCTCATCTTCGCTCCTTTTAACCGGAATCTCAGCATATGCTTTTCCAACCTCAACAGTATGATCGTGTTCAAGTACAAGATGCCATATCTTCCACCTTCCATCCTCTTTTAAAAGATCCGCAAAAATAAGGCCGAATTCCATGTATTCCTCATCATCTTCAGGGGCAGCCTTTATTTGAAAGCCAAGCTGATATCCCAAATATCTCGCACTTTTTCCATCATCTGCTATATATACTAAAGGTGTCGTTGATGTGTGCATTTGGGCCTGTCCTATGCCAAGATTTTCTCTTATGCGCGCAATGTTTCTGTCAGATTTTATATATATATCAAGTCTTTCATAAAGCTCTTTTTCTCTATCCCCGACATAATGCCTTGCAATCTCGTCCATACCTGTGTAGTATCCGTTGTTATATGCAAGCGATGCTGTTTTTTTATTCTGCGCTTTTTGTACCCAAAGGTCATCCAGTTCTTCCCGTCTTTTATCACTTGTATAATAATATGAGTGACGATTCATAAGCTGCACACAGTTTTCCTTATCCCAGATTCTCATAACCTGTTCTTCTTCGGTAAAATATGCCATCTTACATCACCCCCTCTATTCCATAGCTGAAAGTATTTTCAAATGTATCGTACGGTTCGGGCAACTTAGGTGAAGGATAGAATTTCCTGTCCTTGGTATAGTATTCTCTGAGACAAATCAGTTTGTCCGGCGCAGGGATAGGATATGGCTCCCAGTCTTTAAACTCTTCTCTTTCTTTATACGAAATCTCTTCCGCCGTCCATTTAAACCCGGATATACTGTCAATATCTTTTAAATACTGCATATGCCAGATTTTCCACTCATCGTCTTCAAGAATAAAGTCAACAGCAAAATATCCCCATTCCCAGTATGCAACAGGTCCCATTTTAGTGAGATTTGAATGTGACCCTCTTATCATCCAAATACCTTTTGCGGTTTTGCCATCAAGCGCTTCTTCAATAACATAGGTATCAACCGGCTTATAGTTCATCATTCCGACACCGTATACCTCTTCGTCTGATTTGTCCCCAAGTTCTTTTTGAAAAAGACTTTTTATTTTTTTACTTTCTTTGTCTATTGCCTTTCCCCATGCTTCATAATATCCCGATACCGAAGCCGGTCCGATATAAAATCCCTCATTTACACCGAGAGATACATCGTCTCTTTTACTCCAGTATTTTTCAAACATGGTTCTCTCTTCTCTTAAGACATAGTCAGCCGACATTTTTCCCATAACATTTCTAATGTCCCTGACATCTTCCCATCTTCCGAGAAGGGTTTCTTTACTCATTTGTGTATTTTCCATATCCCCACCGTGACTTTCTTTCAGCAAATACTACTATATTCCCGGATAACTGTCATATGGAGCCGGTACATGCGGCTCATCTGCCGGATATATTGCTCCCGGGCCGTACTCCCACATAGGTTCATCAAGAAGAATAACTCCTCCTTCAGGATCCTCAAAAGGAGTCTTTCCCTCGGTAATATCATCCTGCGGCTCACCCCATGACTTATTGTATGGCGACAAGATAAGCGGATATAGAATAAGATGCCAGAACTTCCATTCTCCGTCCTCTTTTATAAATTCGACATAATACTTTCCCCAGCACCATGCACCCTTTTCCTTGCCCTGAGCCGGAGATGTCTCGCTACCGCACGAAATAAAGCATGCCTTGGCTGTCTTTGCGTCTTTTGCAACTTCTATAATTTCGGTATCCATGTTATGCATCATCATAAGACCTTTTCCGAATTCCTTGAATTCATCTTCAGATCTGTCTCCATGTATATCAACATAACAATGTCTTACTCCTTCCCAGCCTTCAAATCTTCCGAAAGGCATGGTTATCCATGAATCTTCTCTTTTTGCCCAAAGTTCGACATATTCATTATTTCTGAATGCGGTATGGAGATAAGAATATTTTCCCATAAGGTTTCTGCATGCCTGTGCGGCCTCCACTCTTTCTGCTTCAAGCATGAGATTTTCAAGTCTCTCATTCATATTCTTATTCCTCCTCTTCCGTAATTTCTATTCCGACATCATCAAAAGTCTTATAAGGCCACGGTATCGGCGGCTGATTTGCCGGATAGAGTCCGTCTTTTGAATATGTCCATATCTTTGATGCCTTCTTTGCCTGCGTGAATGTAAAATCTTCAGGCTTAGGCTGCTCGGCATCAACCCAGCTTGTTCCATACTCACACTTAAATACCGGATAGAGTCTCATATGCCAGATTTTCCACTGCCCATCATCATCTTTTATAAAATCAACTCCGTACTTACCCCAGCACCACTCGGCATGAGCCTTTCCTTTTTCTCCCCCTTGTGTCCCCGGAACACTCCCTTCAACCCAGGTCTCATGTCCCGGTGAAAGCCATGCTCCTTTGGCCGTTTTTGCATCTTCTGCCACCTCTAAAACCTCGGTGTCCATCTCATGCATCATTACAGCGCCTTTTAAACTCTCATATGTTTCAGGATCGTTTCTGTCTCCGTGATCTTCCATATAACACTTTTTTACACCTTCATATCCTTCATAACTTCCCCACGGCATAATAAGAAGATCATCATCTCTTTTGGCCCAAAGGTCTATATATTCCCTGTTCCTGAATGCTGTATGATAATAGCTGTATTTACCCATGAGATTGCGGCATGCTTCTCGTGCTTCAGCTCTTTGAAGCTTAAGTTCAAGTTCTTCTAAAATTTCGTTTTCGGTCATTATCCTACCCTCCTACACAAAGTCTTTCCAAAGAGTTGGTACTGCGTTTTCGTATTTGTCATATGGAAGCGGCGGTTCCGGCTCGTTTGCAGGATAAACACTATCCGCAGACCATGCCCAGTTCATTTGTGGCAAATCCTTATGGTGTTTAAAAGGAAAATCCACAGGATCCATATCCGGATGCTCTGTCCAGGGTACATAAAAATCGGTTTTATATATAGGCCAAAGCCTAAGTTTCCAAAACTTCCAAACTCCATCTTCTTCAATAAAATCTACCTGATATTTGCTCCATGCCCACTCGCACGAAGATATAAGAGGAGTGTTTTCAGGCACCGGATCACCCTTTTTCCATCCCGGTATACTGTCAAAATCCGGTATGTATACGCTCTCATGTCCGGGACTTATCCAGCAGCCTTTTGCCGTCTTTCCGTCAGCTGCAACCTCAACCACGCAGGTATCCATAGCGTGCATCATCATTCCACCTTTAAACATAGGACTTTCTTTTACTTCTTTGTCTTCTCTGTCTCCATGATCTTCAAGATAGCAGGCTTTAACACCTTCTTTTCCGAGATAATATCCCCATGGCATAGCGAGAATATCATCTTCTCTGTTTGCCCAAAGTTCTACAAATTCTCTGTTTCTCATAGCTGTGTGGAGATAAGAATACTTTCCCATAAGATTGCGGCATTCCTGAGCTGCCTGCATCCTCTTAAAACCAAGTTCAAGTTCTTCTAATGTTCTTGCCATTTAATTATTCCTTTCCTTTTAAAAAGCCCCACCGCATTAGCCTTTTCGGCTGAGGCGGCGGGGCAAATATTTTATTTGCTAGTTAAACAAATCTCCGTATTTCTCGTTAAGTTCATCAAGTGAATATCCGAAATATGCAAGTGTTGCATCGGCAACTTTGTTAAACTCATCAAGCTTGCCCTGCTCCTCAGCTATTGCTGAGTAAACATTGTAATCCTGAAGATATTTAAGCTCGTTGTCATAAGAAACATCTTCATCCGATGCCCATGTAACGGTTGCACCGGCTGCTTCCATCTCTTCGATGGCATCTGCCTCAAACTCATCTGTAAATGTCATAGAGTACTCTGATGTCTTATCACATGCATACTGGATAAGAGCCTGCTGATCTGCAGAAAGCGCATTCCACTTGTCAATGTTCATGCAAAGCCAAAATGATTCCTTAGTTGCATTAGATACAAGTACATAAGGAGCAACCTCAACCCACTTGTTTGATGCTACGGCTGTAAGAGATGCACTTGTTGCGTCAACAACACCTCTTGAAAGAGATTCATACTCATCTGTTACAGCAATTGTTGTAGGAGACATTCCGTAGAGTTTCCATGTCTCTCCTCCGATTTCAGCTCCCATTGTAAGACCTGAAAGCTCTGAGTAAGATGTAACAAGATCACGGGTTACGATACAGTTGTGTCCTGTAATCTGACCGGCAAGAATCTTAAGACCTGCTGCCTCAGCCTCTGCCGATGTAATAGCTGCTGTCTCTTCATTGTTGAAATAGATTTCATCACAAAGTTCCATAGCATCTTCCATACTTGGGGCATTACCTGCATACTGCCATGTGATAAGCTTTTCCATCATTGTTGCCTCAAGCATGCTACCAAAATCTGTAGCTCCTGTTGCAATGTTATTTCCATCTTCAAGCGGTGTAGAAATAGAACCGCCCATGTAACGATCAAATGTAATATTTCCGCCGGAAAGATCTTCAATCATGTCCATACAATAAGTAAGTGTAATTGAGCCCTGCTCAGCCTCTGCAAATCCGCATGAAACCGTAAGTGTCACAGGATCGCCCAAATTGTTTACATCAAACGGAAGATCCTCGTCTGTTGTTGCAGTTTTTGTTTCTTCCTCCTCCGCCACATCCGCTGATGTGGCTGCTTCTTCTGTTGCAGCACCTGAATTTCCGCATGCTGCCAGCGAAAATGCCATTGCTCCCGCAAGAATCACTGATAATACTCTTTTTTTCATTTTTACCCTCCTTAAAAAATGACTATTTTCTATCTAAAAACCCTTTAGGTTTTTAAATCCATACCTTGTCAAGACTCGCTCGCGAGTCTTGCGCGCCGGATTCAGGTCTGCTTCAGCAGACAAATTCCTGTCCGAATCCGTGCGCATCCTCGCGG
>CAJOOU010000067.1 GCA_905236735.1 uncultured Eubacterium sp.
CGGGAGTTATTCTTACCAAGATGGATGGAAGTGCAAAGGGAGGTATCGCTATAGCCATACAGTCCGAACTCGGTCTGCCGGTGAAATATATCGGTGTGGGCGAGGGGATTTACGACCTGCAGAAATTCGATGCGGAGAGTTTTGTTAATGCGATACTTTAACTCAGTCGGAGTTACAATTTTAAGGAGATGGGAAAATGCTGACGCTTGACAGATTTGAACAGGCAAGTGAAATAGTAAGTGCGGTCACAAATGAGACAAAGCTCGTTTGCAGTGAATATTTATCCGCGCAGACCGGAAACAAGGTGTATCTGAAACCCGAAAACAATCAGTACACAGGAGCATACAAGGTCAGGGGTGCGTATTATAAGATAAGTACCCTTACAGACGAGGAGAGGAAAAAGGGCCTTATTACGGCATCTGCAGGCAACCACGCACAGGGAGTGGCCTTTGCTGCCCAGAAATTCGGAGCCAGGGCTGTAATCGTTATGCCGACGACCACACCGCTAATCAAGGTAAACCGCACCAAAAGCTACGGAGCCGAGGTAGTGCTCTGGGGTGATGTTTATGATGAGGCGTGTGAAAAGGCCTATGAGCTTGCGGAAAAAAACGGATATACATTTATACATCCTTTTGACGACCCGGCAGTAGCTACAGGCCAGGGTACGATAGCAATGGAGATTTTCAAGGAACTTCCTCTTGTGGAATACATCCTCGTGCCGATAGGAGGTGGCGGGCTTTGCTGCGGTGTATCGACACATGCGAAGCTTTTAAATCCCAATATAAAGGTGATAGGAGTAGAGCCTGAGGGAGCTGCATGTATGAAGGCTTCGTTAAAAGAGGGAAAAGTCGTTTCGCTTCCGGGCGTGTCTACCATAGCCGACGGTACTGCAGTAAAAACTCCCGGAGAAAAGATATTCCCCTATATCCAAAAGAATTTGGACGATATCATTACCGTTGGGGATGACGAGCTTATCGTAGCCTTTCTGGATATGGTTGAAAACCATAAGATGATAGTGGAAAACTCCGGACTACTTACCGTAGCGGCTCTTAAGCATCTCGATGTAAAGGGCAAAAGGGTGGTATCCATCTTAAGCGGCGGAAATATGGATGTGATAACAATGTCGTCAGTGGTACAGCAGGGACTCATTTTCAGGGACAGAATATTTACCGTATCTGTGCTTCTGCCCGATAAGCCCGGAGAACTTTCCCATGTGGCGGATGTTATCGCCAAAAAGCAGGGCAATGTAATAAAACTCGACCATAACCAGTTTGTTTCCACCAACAGAAGCGCACAGGTGGAGCTGCAGGTCACAATGGAAGCCTTTGGCACAGAGCATAAAAATGAAATAGTAAAGGCTCTTGAGGATGAGGGCTTCAGACCAAAGATAGTCAGGGTTAAACTCTGATAAGGACAAAGGAGATATAAATGCGAATCGGAACAGGCTATGATGTGCACCGCCTTACAAAAGGCAGGGATCTTATTATAGGCGGGGTCAAAATTCCATATGAAAAAGGTTTGCTCGGCCATTCGGATGCGGATGTACTGCTTCACGCCATATCGGATGCTTTGCTTGGGGCAGCAGCACTTGGCGATATAGGAAAACATTTTCCGGATACCGACGAAAGGTACAAAGGAGCCGATTCCCTTATGCTATTGAGTGAGGTTGGAAACCTTATAAAAAAAGAGGGATATGCTCCGGTTAACATTGATGCTACAATAATAGCGCAGGCACCCAAGATGAGACCTCATATAGAAAAAATGAGGGAAAACATTGCACAGGCTCTGGAAATGGAAGTGTCTGAAATAAATGTAAAAGCTACTACGGAAGAAGGGCTTGGGTTTACGGGAGCAGGAGAAGGGATTGCCGCACAGGCGGTGTGTTTATTAAGAGGTGTAAGATGAAAAAATATGTAATGGCATTGGATCAGGGGACAACCAGCTCACGCTGCATTTTATTTAATAAATCAGGTGAAATAGCCAGTATGGCGCAAAAAGAATTCACCCAGATATATCCTAAGGAAGGATGGGTGGAACATGACCCGGTGGAAATCTGGGCGACTCAGTCATCTGTGGCTATAGAGGCCATGGCGACAGCAAATGCTACGGCAGAGGATATTGCGGCCATCGGTATCACCAACCAGAGAGAGACCACGATAATATGGGACAAAAAGACCGGAAAGCCCATATATAATGCAATCGTATGGCAGTGTCACAGGACATCGGATATAATAGACGAGATGGTGAAAAAGGGCTGGAGCGATAAGGTCAGGGAAAAGACCGGACTTGTGCCTGATGCATATTTTTCGGCCTCCAAGATAGCCTGGATACTTGACCATGTTGAGGGCGCAAGACAAAGGGCCAAAAAGGGAGAACTTGCCTTTGGTACAGTAGATACCTGGCTCATGTGGAACCTTTCCATGGGACGCATCCATGCCACAGACTATACCAATGCTTCCCGCACCATGCTTTTTAACATAAAGGAGCTTAAGTGGGATGAGGAGATAATGGGATACTTTGATATTCCGATGGAAATTATGCCTCAGGTACATCCTTCGGGATATGATTTCGGAGTAAGCGATGCCCACTTTTTCGGAGGAGAAGTACCTATCTGCGGAGTAGCCGGTGACCAGCAGGCGGCTCTTTTCGGACAGTGCTGTTTTGAAAAGGGTGATGCCAAAAATACCTATGGTACGGGGTGTTTTCTCCTTATGAATACCGGAAGCGAGGTAGTGTATTCTTCACACGGACTTGTTACTACCATAGCAGCCGGCAGGAGCGAAAAGCCGCAGTATGCTCTTGAAGGCTCGGTATTTGTCGGAGGAGCCGTTATCCAGTGGCTGAGAGACGGTATGCGCATGATTAAAAATGCTGCGCAGTCGGAAGAATACGCCGATAATGCAAAAGATACCTGCGGGGTATATATAGTGCCTTCATTTACGGGACTCGGAGCCCCCTACTGGAACCAGGAGGCCAGAGGGATAGTGGTGGGACTTACCAGAGGATGTGAGAAAGAACACTTTATAAGGGCATCTTTAGAGTCCATTGCATATCAGGTAAGTGATGTGATAAAGGCCATGGAAGAGGATTTGGGAGAAAACTTTACGGAGCTTAAGGTAGACGGTGGAGCTTCGGCCAACAGCTTTCTTATGAAGTTCCAGGCGAACATATTGGGAAGCGATATAATCAGACCCAGATGTATAGAAACCACAGCTCTTGGCGCTGCATATCTGGCGGGACTTACCACAGGATACTGGGCAGATGAAAAAGAGATAAAGGATAACTGGCAGCTTGACAGGAAATTCTACCCGGATATAGACGATGAAAGGAAAGAGGAACTGCTCAAAGAATGGAACAAGGCGGTTAAAACCGCACTGTTTTGGGCAGACGAGGATTAGAAATGAAAATATTTAATACACTTTCAAGAAGCAAGGAAGATTTTGTACCGGTACACGAAGGCAAGGTAAATATGTATGTTTGCGGCCCTACGGTGTACAATTTTATACATATAGGAAATGCCCGTCCGATGATAATCTTTGATACGGTAAGGCGTTATCTTGAGTCGAAGGGTTACGAGGTGAACTATGTTTCGAACTTTACCGATGTGGACGACAAGATTATAAAAAAGGCGAATGAAGAGGGCAAAACCGCCATAGAGATTGCGGAAAGATACATTGCCGAGTGTAAACAGGACATGGAGCATCTGAATGTCAGACCGGCTACCGTACATCCGAGGGCGACCGAGGAGATTGACGGTATGATTGAGATGATACAAAATCTCATAGACAAGGGATATGCATACAGGGCAGATGACGGTACGGTGTACTATCGCACAAGAAAATTCGACGACTACGGAAAGCTTTCTCATAAGAATATAGACGATTTGGAGGGCGGACACAGAGACATAAAGGTTACGGGGGACTTAAAGGAAGACCCGCTTGATTTCGTGCTCTGGAAACCCAAAAAGGACGGAGAACCCTACTGGGAGTCGCCGTGGTGTGACGGCAGACCGGGGTGGCATCTTGAGTGCTCGGTTATGGCGAAAAAATACCTTGGAGACGAGATTGATATTCATGCCGGTGGAGAGGATTTAATCTTTCCGCATCATGAAAATGAGATAGCCCAGTCGGAGGCAGCCAACGGAGTGCAGTTCTCAAAATACTGGATGCACAACGGATTCCTTAACATCAACAATAAAAAGATGAGCAAATCCCTCGGCAACTTTTTTACCGTAAGGGAGATAGAGGAAAAATACGATTTACAGGTGCTGAGATTTTTCATGCTTTCGGCTCATTACAGAAGCCCGCTTAATTTCAGCGAAGAGCTTATGGAGTCGGCCAGGGCGGGACTGGAGCGTATTCTTACCTGCTGCGAAAACCTTCGCCATCTGATGGATAATGTTACCGCAAAGAAACTGAATGAAGACGAGAGAAAAATCCTTGATGAGGCGGAAAAGTTCAGAGAAAAATTTGAAAATGCCATGGATGATGATTTTAATACCGCAGATGCAGTATCAAGCGTATTTGAACTGGTTAAGTTTGTAAACACCCATGTATCGGAAAACAGCTCTGAAAGTTTTCTGGCACAGATGCTTGCAAGGATAGAGGCGCTTTGCGATATCTTAGGTATTATTACCACCAGGAAACAGGAAGAACTTGATTTTGATATAGACAGCCTCATTGCCGAAAGACAGGCGGCGAGAAAAGAAAAGAATTTCGCAAGGGCAGACGAGATAAGGGATGAACTTTTGGCCAGGGGCATTATTTTGGAAGATACCAGAGAGGGTGTTAAATGGAAAAAGGCATAAATGAATATATTCTAAGTGCTTTCGACATCGAAGCTGATGATATCAGAAGTTATTCTCCGCTTACTCTGGCATATATAGGAGACGGTATTTTTGACCTTGTGATAAGGAGCAAGGTGGTGGCTGATGGCAATACTTCGCCGGCAAAGCTCCATAAAAAGACAATGCAGTTTGTAAAGGCGGAGGCTCAGAGCAAGATGGCTCTGGCGCTTATGGATGAGTTTACCGGTGAAGAGACCGATATTTTCAAAAGAGGCAGAAATGCCAAATCCTATACCACAGCCAAAAACGCCAAGACCTCCGAGTACCGCAGAGCCACGGGATTTGAAGCTTTAATGGGGTATCTTTATCTTACGGATAATTTTGAAAGAATAGTGGAACTGATAAAGCTGGGACTCGAAAAAATAAAGGACGATCCGGAGCTTATCGCACATAAGCACGGCAATCACAGATAAGAGGTAAAATGAGATACGAAGAATTTACTATAGAAGGCAGAAATGCCGTATTAGAAGCCTTTAGGAGCGGGCGCACGATAGACAAGCTTTTTGTTTTGGAGCACTGTGAGGACGGCCCTGTCCGCACCATATTAAGGGAAGCCAAAAAGCAAAATACCATAGTGCAGTTTGTCAAAAAAGACAGACTTGATGCCATGAGTACGACAGGAAAGCACCAGGGCGTTATTGCCTATGCGGCTGCTTATGAATATTCCGATATAGAGGATATGTTTGAGTTGGCAAAGGAGAGAGGAGAGGATCCGTTTATCTTTATTCTCGATGAGATAGAAGACCCTCATAATTTGGGTGCCATCATAAGGACGGCAAATCTCGCCGGAGCTCACGGAGTCATTATTCCACAAAGAAGGGCATCAGGACTGACGGCTACAGTGGTTAAGGCTTCGGCCGGAGCTATTAATTACACGCCGGTGGCAAAGGTAACAAATATTACAAAGACTATTTCGTCCCTTAAGGACAGGGGACTTTGGTTTGTATGTGCTGATATGGGCGGAGAGTCAATGTATTCTCTCAATCTTAAAGGACCTATAGGACTGGTTATAGGCAATGAGGGAAAGGGAGTTTCCAAACTTGTAAAGGAAAACTGCGATATGACGGCAGCAATCCCGATGAAAGGAGATATTGATTCTCTCAATGCGTCTGTGGCTTGTGGTGTGCTTGCATATGAGATAGTGAGACAGCGTCTCGGTTAATGAGGATTTAGGGGAAATATGGCGGATTACAGTGTATATGGGGACAATGAGCTTATCAGGATGCTAAGAAGTGGCGATGAAGATATTATGGATTATCTGCTCGAAAAATATAAGCTTCTGGTGAGGAAAAAGGCAAATGCCATGTATCTGATGGGCGGAGATACGGATGACCTTATTCAGGAGGGGATGATAGGACTGTATAAGGCGATAAGGGACTATGACGAAACAAAGGAAGCTTCGTTTGCAACCTTTGCCCAGATTTGTATATCAAGACAGATAATTAATGCGGTGGAAGCAGCGGCCAGAAAGAAAAACGCTCCACTCAATAATTTTTTGTCCCTTGATGCGCGCGGCGAGTCGCCGGCAGCAGAGCTCGAAAACATGACTGCCGGGATGTCGGACCCGGAGGCTGTGTATATAGATATGGAAAATGTGGCGAGCCTTGAGGCAAAAATGGAAAAGGCTCTTAGCAAATATGAGAAAAAGGTCATAGGGCTTTACCTTAGCGGATATACTTATACGCAGATTGCAAAGCTGCTTGAGCGCGAGCCCAAATCGGTCGATAATGCTATACAAAGGATTAAAAACAAGCTCGGATAACATAGATGGAGTTATTTCTCATCAAAGCACTCTGCCGCGATTGCACAAAGAGTATAGAGATTAATTCAGGTTGATTTTGGTAGCAATGTAAGTTATAATATTATAGCCGACCGGAAGAATATTTCGGACGGTATATTATTGTATGGGACAGGATGCTTTGGAAGTGCGGATGCTGAGCAAGTCGCGGCGC
>CAJOOU010000068.1 GCA_905236735.1 uncultured Eubacterium sp.
ATCTGTGGACTGGTAAAGAGCGAAAATCTGGGAGAGATGTTCATTGCCCGAAGCCTTGAGTATCTTATTGAAGAAGAGCTCAGAGCAAAGGGCTGCGACAAGAGAATTGAGTTTGTTGAGGTAGACATTCTCGGAAGAAATGATACCACCTTCAGAATAAAGGGATACCTGAAAGATAAGGCAATAAATTACTACAAGTTCAGATTCAGGGGCATATTTACCGAGGTGCTTTATAAGAAACTCACCACCTTCTCAAGAAGCAGAAAGACATATTTTGCGAGAAACTTCCTTTTCAGAGTGAAGCATTTCATATACAGACACAGTATAAATTTTGAAAAGAGGCTTTACAGATACTACCATTCCAAGATGAGAAAGGTGGATTTTATTGTAGTGGACGGAGCCGGACTTTTGGAATACAGCTACAATGAATATCAGGAACCACTGCGCATCATCAGCAAATACGCCAAGGACCATGATCTTAAGGTGGTATACAATGCCATCGGAAGAGCCGGAGAGTATGATGAAAAGGATTTCAGACATAAGATACTTAAACAGGCCCTTCAGTCTGATGTGGTAAAATATGTTTCCGCAAGAGACTCCGTTGAGACCGTACAGGCATGTGCGGGTAAGGATAAGAATGTAAAACTTCTTGCAGATGCGGCGTTCTGGCTCAAGGAAGCATATCACAGGGATATTAATCCTGAGAGGAAGAAAATAGGTATCGGACTTGTAAGGGGTAACTCGCTTTTGGGCTACGGTACCAACTTTAATTCGGCATGCTGGGTAACCCTCTTTACAAACATCGCAAATCTCTTAGAGCAGAGAGGCTATGAATACGAGTTCTTTACAAACGGTCTTTACGGAGACAGTGTTCTGGGAAGAAAGATACTTGATAATATGGGACTTCCGGATGAGAAACTTGTAGAGGCTCCGGAGGATGAGAATGTACTTTATGATACCATAAACGGATATGCGGGAATTATTACCTGCCGTATGCATTCTTCCATAGCTGCCTTTACTCTTAAGGTACCGTCTGTCATCCTTTCATGGAACGATAAGGTGGAAAAACTTATGGAGATTGTCGGCTATCCGGAAAGAGCCATAAAGTACGAGCAGTTTGATGCGGAGTACATTGTCGATATGTTTGAAAAAGCACTTAAAGAGGGCGTGGATGATGGCAAATTAGAGGCTATGAAAGCCAAGGCTAAAGAGAGTGTTGACGATTATATCGATATTATAGCTGACGAAATAGAAAGGCGCACGCAGGAAAGAATAGACCTTTATTACGCAGAGAATCCGGATGCGGAAGAAGATACGGAAGGTGATGACGAGGAGTTCGGAGATACCGAATAATTGATTATGATTTTGGATTTTTATTTAAAAAATGTTATAGAGAGGGGCTTTTTTAAGTCCCTCCGCATAGTTTTGGATAAACTGCTGAAAAAACTGCATATTTATCTTTTCAGGCATCTCTATAGGGTGGAAAAGGACAAAATTGTCTTTCTGACCTTTTCCGGGGCATACGAATGCAACCCCAAATGGATAGCGGATGAGATGCTGAAAAAGGGAATCAGGGCAAACTATATCTGGGGTATAAAGGAGGACACTCCTGTCGGAGCGGGATATTTCCCTCCGCAGATAAAAACCATTAACAGGGAGAGTTTTGCCTTTTTTAAACACCTTTTTACCGCAAGGGTAATAGTTGACAACGGGATTAATACCTCATATCTCGGCTATACGGTAAAGAAAAACCAGGTGCTTATAGAGACCTGGCACGGTTCGCTTGGCATTAAACGCTTCGACGCCGGCACGAACAAGAACAAAAGATGGGTTAAAAAAGCCCGAAAGGAAGCAAAGATGACAGATTACATCATCTCAAACAGCAGTTTTGAGGATGATGTATACAGAAACAGTTTCTGGAAAAAAACACCGATATGGAGAGACGGTCATGCCAGAAACGATATTCTTCTTAATCCGTCAAAGGCGGATGTCGGTTTATTAAACAGGAATTTCAGGAAAAAATACAAAATAGACGATGGCGACAAACTCTGTCTCTATGCGCCCACTTTCAGGGATGATGGAGATTTGTCGCCGTATACACTTGATTATGAAGGCCTGTCCAAAGCTCTGGGCGAAAAATTCGGAGGTCATTTCAAGGTGCTCGTAAGATTCCATTCGAGAATAAGGGCTTCCTTAAAGGATTACGAGTTTCCGCCGGAAGTAATCAATGTGTCTGATTATGTTGATATACAGGAACTTATGACCTTTATAGATGTGGGTATAACCGATTATTCAAGCTGGATATGTGAATATGTACTCACCAAAAAGCCGGGATTTATATTCGCGACGGATGCGTCAAGCTATGAAGTAAGCGACAGGGCTTTTTTCTTCCCACTGAGCTATATGCCTTTCCCGGTGGCTGAGGATGAAAAGACTTTGACAGAAAATATCAGAGACTTTGACAGACAGGTCTATGAAAAGGATTGTGACAGATTCCTTTCCGAGATGGGAAGCATGGATGACGGAAACGCAGCCGAAAGGATTACAGAAAGAATTCAGAAAATAATGCTATAATCAGCATGGAAAAGAGGGAGTATACTTTGAATACAGTTGACAAAAGAAACGGATTTACCGATTTGGTGAAATTTGTTATGGCTCTGTTAATAATGTGGGGACATTATGATTATATAATAGGGCAGGAATATAAATCCGTTACAATAACAAAGTCGTTAACCGAATTTGCCCATAACAATGTCACGGTAATTGTTTGCATTTTCTTCTTTATATCGGGATATTTCGCATGGGAATTCAGTTATGAAAAACTTGCGCATTCCCCAGTAGGGGGGGGTGGGAAGCTTCATCATAAAGAAGGTAAAGAGACTTTATCCCAAGATGGTGCTTTCCGTTATATGGTTCTGCACGGCGGGACTTATATACCGCGCACTTTACGGGCATTTCTGGGCAGGCAGAGAGATAGACCTGTCAAACGCCCTCCTTACGGCACTCGGAATAAACAGATGGGTGCTGTCGGCAGGAGGAGATATTAACGGACCGCTATGGTATGTGAGCGTGCTTATGCTTTGTTATTGCGTTTTCGGGCTTATATCCTCAGTTAAACTGTCGGATGATTACAAGAATGTTTTGTTTGGCCTTATGGTCATCCTGGGAATAATATCCCAGCTGAATGACCTTACCTTCCCGCTGCTGGCAGGAAAGGTAGGCAGGGGATATATGTGCTTTTTTACCGGAGTGTGTATGGCACTTTTGCTTAGGACATATCCTAAACTGAAAAATCCGTTTATCGCGGTAGTTATGATTGCGGTATATACGGTGGCCATAAACATAACCGAAAACTACGGCATAGACATTCTCGGCAATAAAAACATTGCAGCTATATTTACCATAGCCCCGGCTTTTATAATGCTCGGAGAAACAGGCATATTTAAAAAGCTTTTCAATCATAAAGTATTCGAATGGCTTGGAAAAATATCATATCCCATGTATCTCTATCATATTCCGACCTATCTGTCGTTTGGAATAATATTCAGGGATACAGTAGACTACAACAGCTACATAATTATATTTATTATTACGGCCGGTGTATGCGCCTTGGGATGTGTTGCTGAAAAAGATTGGAATATAAGGGGATTGTAATGAAATACAAAAAAAACAGAAAGATATATGGAACAGTTCTGACGATAGTCTTTTGCATAGGACTTTTGTTTACGCAGCAGACGGTATTTGCGGCAGATGATGATGAGTCAATGACAATATATGGTATCTACCTTGGGACAGTGGCTCAGGGAGATGCAACTCTTGTGGAGTCTGACGGCGAATATCTTCTTATGGATGTGGGCCAGTATGAGTCGTATTCTTATGTAAAGAAATTTTTAAAGGCAAGAGGAGTAACAAAACTCAGCGTATATATCAGTCATCTGCATTCCGACCATACAGGCGGATATACGGCGGGCAAGGGATTTGAGCAGCTCTGTAAGGACTTTGAGG
>CAJOOU010000069.1 GCA_905236735.1 uncultured Eubacterium sp.
GACCTTTTCGTACTGTTTGCCATTATATTCGGCCGCATATTTTACTTCCGGTTCTTCGTTTTCTTCATCAGTATCACTACCGGTGCCATCATTGTTGTCGCTGTTGTTGTCACTGTTGGTGTCGCTACCAGCGTCATCATTGTTACCACTGTTGTCGTCACTGTTGGTGTCGCTATTGGCGTCATCATTGTTATCGCTGTTGTCGGTACTATTTGTGTCGCTATTGGCGTCATCATTGTTACCACTGTTGTCGGTACTATTGGTGTTGCCACTGGCGTCATCATTGTTGGCGTTGGTGCCATTGCTATTGGTATTGGTATCACTATCGTTGCCGCTGTTGCCATTGGTATAGCTACCGGTATCATTACCGTCTTCTACGCTTCCTGCTCCTTCGCCGGTGGCTTCTTCAGCCTCGGCACTTGCTATAACTCCGTTAAACGATATGTTGGTGGCTATCATAGCCAGCGCAAGGATAACTACCAGCAGTCTCCTCTTAAATATTTTTTTCATAATTCTTTTCTCCATAAAAGCCCATTAAAGCTACAAAATGTTACATAAAAAAGTATACTCTCCAAAAGTAACACGAGTGTAACGCAAAAGACACATATTCCTTTTTGAGGATATGTGTCTTTTTATTAGTTTTTATATTTATCAATATGTGACTGCATCAGAGCACCGTCTTCAAAATAGTTTATCTTCATGGCTCTCTTCATTTCATCGAGGGTAATCCTTGCCTCTGCCCTTGCAGCCTCGGTTCCTTTTTTAAGGATTTCATATACTCCCGGTATATCCTGCTGCCACTTTGCCCTTCTTACTCTTATGGGCTTAAGTTCTTCCTGAAGTACGCTGTTTAAAAATCTCTTTACCTTTACATCTCCTAGTCCGCCTCTTTGATAATGTTCCTTCATTTCATCGAGGTTCTTGTAGTCCGGACAATATGTTTCAAAATACTCATCCTTGCAGAACGCATCCAGATAGGTAAATACTGTATTGCCTTCAAGCTTACCCGGGTCAGATACCTTAAGGTGATCCGGATCCGTAAACATACTCATTACCTTCTTTTGCACATCTTCTTCCGTATCCGCAAGATAGATGCAATTACCTAGGGATTTGCTCATCTTTGCTTTTCCGTCCGTACCCGGAAGTCTCCTGCATGTTTCATTCTGAGGAATAAGAGCCTCAGGCTCTATTAAAACATCAGTATTATATGTAAAATTAAACTTTCGTACTATCTCTCTTGCCTGCTCAAGCATAGGGAGCTGGTCTTCTCCAACCGGCACCGTATCCGCCTTAAATGCGGTAATATCTGCGGTCTGAGAAACCGGATATGTCAAAAATCCCATAGGAAGAGAGTTCTCGAAATTACGAAGCACTATCTCTTGTTTTACGGTGGGGTTTCTATCAAGTCTTGCTAATGTCACCATATTCATATAATAGAAGGTGAACTCCGTAAGCTCCTGTACCTGAGACTGTATAAATATATTTACCTTATCGGGCGAAAGTCCCGCAGCAAGATAGTCAAGTGCCACTTCTATAATGTTTTCGCGGATTTTCTCCGGATTGTCAAAGTTATCGGTCAAAGCCTGGGCATCTGCTATCATAATGAAGATTTTGTCAAATTCTCCCGAGTTTTGCAGCCTGACTCTTTCCTTTAAAGAACCTACATAATGTCCTAAATGTAATCGTCCCGTAGGACGGTCTCCCGTTAATATTATCTTACCCATCTATTTCAAGCCTCCTGAAATCACTATGTATGATTGTACTCATTTAAGGTCTAAAAGTCAACCGCAAGAGGGCTTTCCGACGAGTATCCTGATGTTTTTTATTACCAGCTCCTTTGCCTTTTCATCAGACGGAAGATTTGCATAATCCCCCCTGAGCTTGTGATTTAAAAACAACAAAAACATACTTACCTGTGAGAGGAGGGCACTCATCCACTCGAATTCTTCCGTATCTTCCCTGAAATAATCTTCTTTTTTACCTTCTTCAATAATAATATTTATTATATCCATGAGTTTATCCATGCCGCAGCCCTGGCTTTCCATCATGTTTTTCTTCATTTTGGATGCCGTATCACCACTGCTGAGCATCCCGGAAAGCACCTGTCTTGCAGCTGCCTCTCCCGTGTAGTTTTTCATGATCCACATCAGAGAGTATTCTATCTTGTTTTCAAAGCCGTCTACCTTCTCAAGCTCACCCCTGTACTCCTTTATCCTGTTTATTATATGATAAACAAGGGCGTGAGATATGATTTCTTCCTTCGATGAAAAATACTCATAGGCCGTACCCTTACCTATACCTGCCTTTTTGGTTATTGCAGAAACGGTAAGAGAATGCATCTGGGTGCCTTCGTTCATCTCCGAAAGCACCGCATCATACATCGCCTTAACCTTTTGCGGCGGATTTGCAATAATATTCATAACTATATATCCTCATCTGCTATAACAATCTCTTCTTCCACAAGTGACCTGTCTTTGGTAAAGGCATCATATATACACGGGATTACCAAAAGAGTAAGCACGCTGCCGTACAAAAGACCACCGATAATTGTTATTGCCATAGGCACCATCATATCAGAGCCGTCCCCAACACCGAGTGCCGAAGTAGACATTGCAAGTATAGTAGTAAATGCTGTCATAAGAATGGGCCTTAGTCTTGTTTTTCCGGATTCTATAATGGCATCTTTTTTGCTCATTCCCTCTCTTCTAAGCTGATTTATATAATCTATAAGCACAATACCGTTGTTTACGATAAGTCCGGCAAGCATAATAAATCCAAGCATCGCTATTATACTCATCTCCTGTCCGGTCACAAACAGAGCAATAAAGCCTCCCGTAAACGCCATTGGGATTGAGAACATAATAATGAACGGTAAAAAGAGCGACTGGAACTGTGCCACCATTATAAGGTAGATAAATACCACAGCCAGAAGCAGCATCAAAAGCAGCTGACCCATGGCCTCCCTTATACTGTCGTCCTCACCTTCCATGCTGACACTTACTCCTTCGGGAAGTGAAAGCGCATCTATCTTCTCCTGTACCTCATCGGATACAAGGGTAATATTGTGGTCATCATCTATCTCCGCAGATACGGTAACATATCTCGACTGTGCATCCCTTGTAATCGTACTTAAAGTTGTTGTCTCCGTAATATCGGCTATCTTTGAAAGGGCGATTTCTTCCTCGTCTCCGTCATCATTTGTGTAGGTAAAGGTAAGCTCCTTTATATCATCAAGCGTTACCTCTGACTGCTCCTGCGTCTGCAGATAGATATCATAGTCCTTTATTCCCGTACTTATGGTGGATACACTTGTATTTTGAGCCATCTCGTCATATACAAGGCTAAATACCTGAGCTACAGTATATCCGTACTTTGCTGCCTCTTCCTTATCAACCGTTATCTTTAAAAGCGGAGATGTATCCTTTAATCCATCATCTATCTCAGTAGTTCCTTCGGTGTTTTCCACAGCCTCCGCTATCATTGATGCGGCTTCCTTGATATCTTCAATATTATTGCCCTTTATCATTATCGAAAGTCCGCTTCCGAAATACTGGCTGTAGTCTGCCGCAGAGCCCGAGGCTGTAATCTTCACCTCCTCCATATCCGCGGTCTTTTCCTCCACCTGTGAGATTATCTCATCAGTATCCGCACCATCTTCAAGTAAAAGATACATGCTTACCATATCGGATGATGACATAAGGGCCGAGGTCGATGTGCCTCCTGCAAGGGCGCCTATGGTTTCAATACCTTCTATATCCGATATTCTGTCCATAATATCATCCGAATATGCAGTAATCTCATCAAAGTCGAGATTTACATCATCTGCAGCTTCTATGGTAAGAGATAAAGAGCCGGTGTCCATATCCATATCAAACAGGCTCATTCCTCTTGAAAGGCAGAGCTTGGCGCTGCCGATAAGAAGTACCAGAGAAAGGATAAATACCAGTGGTTTTACCTTAAGGCAGGCCGAGAGCACTTTGCCGTACCATTCCCTGAAAGCGTTAAACCATGGGTGCTTTATTATCTTGTTTTTCCTGAATATCACTGTTGAGAGCGCAGGCACAAAGGTAATGGCCACTATAAGCGATGCAAACAGAGTAAACGCTATCGTAAGGGCAAGGTCTGCAAACAGCTGCCTTGTAATACCCTCGGTAAATATAATAGGAGCATATACACTTACTGTGGTAAGGGTGGATGCAAATATGGCTCCGGTTACCTGCTTTGTACCTATGAGAGCTGCCGCCTTCGGGCTCTCACCCTTTCCTCTGATTCTGTAAATGTTTTCTATAACAACTATAGAGTTATCTACCAGCATACCAATACCAAGCATAAGTCCTGACATGGAAATAATATTAAGCGAAATGCCGGTAAAGTACATTATCATTACCGCTGTAATTACGGAAAGAGGTATGGAGCATGCTATTACCAGGGTAGGCTTTACATCCTTTAAAAAGATGATAAGTACAAGGATTGCGAGAAGCATTCCCCATATCATATTCTCTACCACACTGTCTACCACAAGCTCTATATATACACCCTGATCCATAAGCACTGTAAGGTGGAGATCCTCATTTGCGCTTTCGAGACTCTCAAATTTGTCAAGCACCTTATCAGACACATTACCTGTCGAGTAGCCTGACTGTTTCTCTATAGAAAGGATGATTCCCGGATTGCCGTTTACTATGGCATAAGAGTCCTCCGACATATCCGTAATCTCAATATCCGCCACATCGGAGAGTTTTATTACATCCACTCCGTCAAGCCCAAGGTCTAAAAGCACCAGGTCTTCAAGTTCTTCTATAGAGGTTACCTCATCTCCCACCTTTACCAGATAGCTTTCGCCGTCTTCATCATTTACATACCCTGCCGGCATATCAAAATTCTGAGCCGTAATAAGGGACGAGAGTGTGTCTATGGAAAGTATATTATTGGCATCCGAATTTTCAAGAGCGTCATCTTTTGCGCTGTCAAGAGTGCCTTGTCCCTCCTCTATGGACGAAGCCGCCACCGAAAGCTGGGCAGAAGATGTGCCTATGTCAAGAGCAGCAAGTCCTATGTTGGTATTGAGGGTTTCAAGAGCATCGGAAAGGGTTATCTTGCCGGATTCGACCTGCTCTAATGCCGTATTTATCGATGTTATTCCCGTATTTATCTGAGTAATCATAGATGATACACTTGCCAGAGCCGTGGGAATATCTTCATAGGTATTTACCGTAACTCCAATTGCCGAAAGCGCCGAAAAATTCTCTGCTATGGATGAGTTTATCGCCTCCAGTGCAGACCGGCTCTCTGCTATACTGCTGTCTATCTCCGTAGTGTCTCCTCCGGCAAGTTCTATCTGCGCCTTTGCATTTTCGAGTGAAGTAAGAGCCTCTTCGAGCTGTGGGATGGTATCTGTATAAACCTCAGACTCCGTAAAGGCAGTGAGCGCGGAATATATATCCTCAAGCGATGACTTCTGGCTTTCGAGCTCACTCAGCTGTTTTTTTAGGTCTGACTCTGTAGAATAGAGATTTTCCTTTTGCTCGGTTATCTGACTTGCTCCGTCCTTCATTCCGCTCTTGGCGTCTTCTATCGCATCCTGACCGCTTTCAACCTGCCTGGCTGCATCGTCAAGCTCCTTTTCGGCATCCTCAAACTGCTTTAATATGGCCTTTTTAATCTTTTTATTTAAAGCATCAATCTTATCCTGATTCATTGTGACGGTAAGGGCTTCATCTACCTCACCGGTTGCCGTAACAGATGCCACTCCTTCAAGGCTCTCTATCTGCGGAATAAGTTCTTCTTCCACATAATCCGCCAGTTCGGACTCATCCATATTGTCAACATCCACAGCCGCCATAACTATAGGGAGCATATCGGGATTTATTTTCATTATTGTAGGAGAGCCCACGCTGTCCGGCCATGTGCCGGAGAGGGTGTCGAGCTGCTGCTGTATCTCTATAACAACAGAATCCATATTGGCAGTCTGCTCATACTCGCAGGTGACAATTGAATAGCTGTTGTATGAATACGAAGTAATGTTTTTAATATTTGATGTGGTTGCCATGGCTGCCTCTATAGGCGCAGTCACATCCGACTCCACCTCTTCCGGGCTTGCACCCACATCTGTTGTAATTATCAGTGCATACTGAAAACTCATGTCCGGAAGAAGGTCTGTCGTCATCTTTGAAAGCGACACTATTCCGAGGACTATTACCAGTATCACACCTACCAAAACCGTATATGGTCTTTTTACGCTATACTTTGACATATTTGTCTCCTCCTTGTTTTCGACCGACCGGTCGGTCGGTTGCAGACATAAGTATAGCCCCTCGCCTGAAAAAAAGCAAGGGGCTAATGAATTGTTTATAATTTATTTATATATTATCCAAACAAACCTGAGAAAAAGTTTGCTACATTTGTAAAGAATGTTGAAATCGCCTCTCCAACTCCGCTAAAGAAACTTCCTGATGAAGAAAGCTTGTCAAATATGGCACTTGCCTGCTCGGTGAGAGCCGAAAGGTCTATGTCAAGCTGGTCTATCTTCAGGAGCACCTGTACTATTTTGTCAACTTCCTCGTCGGTAAGGTCATAACCGTACTCCTCGGCCTTTTCTCTGACCGCTGCCTCTATGGACTCCTCATCATGAAGATCGTTTTCCACCATATACTGCTTTATCTCTGCCATAAGAGTGGCCGCATCATCAGCATCTCCTATAACATCTCCGAGCTCGCCTGTAACCACCAGCTCCTCCGTAGCAGTCTCGAGAGCTTCTTCATCCACCGATGAGTTATTCATCTCGGCATATGCCTTTACCGTACCGATAAGGGCTGCAGTACCGGAAATCTCAAACGGGGCTGCCACTATAACGCTCGCATCCTCAAGTCCTGCCGTTACCAGGGCATTTGCATACATTGATACGGTACAGTAGTTTATGTTGTGAATCTCTATATCAAGTCCCGCACCTTCATCCTGTTTTACAACATATACGGAAGAAAGTGATTTAGTGCCTATTACGCTACTCTCCAGATATTCATCAAGATATTCATGTTCCTCACTGTTTGTTACTGTAACCGTCGTGATATTTGCAGCATCTTCTTCGGAAAGCCCCATAAGAGAAAGCACTGTGGATTTCTGGTCACTTGTAAGGTCTGCTCCAAGTGCAAGTACAGCCGCTACATCCTCCTCGACTGCACTCTCTTCGGCAGATTCTACATCAGCATCTTCTGTCTCCTCCGATAAAGTCTCATCAATTACTTCGCTTACAGTATCCGA
>CAJOOU010000070.1 GCA_905236735.1 uncultured Eubacterium sp.
ACCGTTGCACGCCAGGTTAAAAAAATAACCGATGGCGGCGTGGATGTGGGCATAGTAATTGGCGGTGGAAATTTCTGGAGAGGCAGACAGTCGGACGCAATAGAAAGAACAAAAGCCGACGGCATCGGAATGCTGGCTACGGTAATGAACTGCATCTATGTTTCGGAAATATTCAGAAGCACGGGAATGAATACTGAGATATTTACTCCCTTTGTATGCGGCTCTTTTACAAAGCTTTATTCAAAGGATGCTGTTATGGAAGGATTTGAAAAGGGCAGTGTTCTTTTCTTTGCCGGAGGTACGGGACATCCGTATTTTTCAACAGATACGGCTACAGTGCTGCGTGCTATAGAGATAGAAGCACAGGCCATCTTCCTTGCCAAGTCTATTGACGGTGTATACGACTCAGACCCCGCGGTCAATCCCGGGGCTGTCAGGTATGATGAAATTACCATTGATGAAGTTATAGATAAACAGCTGGGGGTAATGGATCTTACGGCATCTGTGCTTGCAAGGGAAAACAGTATGCCTATGTATGTGTTCGGACTTGCGGGAGAAACGGCAATATCCGATAATGTTTTAGGAGAGTTTAACGGCACAAAGGTTACGGTCGGTTAGAATATTTTATCAGGAGGAATTTTATTATGGATACAAATACTTATGAAGAGAAGATGAAAAAATCTTATAACAATCTTATGGAAGAATTCGGAGCTATTCGTGTGGGCAGAGCCAATCCCCATGTACTTGATAAAATCATGGTTGATTATTACGGTACTCCTACCAAAATCCAGCAGGTTGCCAATGTGAGCGTTCCGGAGCCGAGACTGCTCCAGATTTCGCCGTGGGAGCCAAGCCTTCTTTCGGAAATAGAAAAGGCAATTCTTACATCTGACCTTGGCATCAATCCTACAAACGACGGTTCGGTTATCCGCCTTGTTTTCCCGGAAATGACAGAGGAGCGTCGTAAGGAAGTGGCAAAGGATGTAAAGAAAAAGGGTGAAAATGCAAAGGTTGCCATCAGAAATATCAGAAGAGATGCCAATGAGTATGTGAAAAAACATGCAAAAGACGAAGGACTTTCAGAGGATCAGGCATCTGATTTTGAAGACAGCGTGCAGAAACTTACCGACAGATACATTGCCGATATTGATAAGGCAGTTGATGAAAAGACAAAAGAAGTAACAACAGTGTAAGGATAACGGCTGGCCGGACATTTCCTTATATTTAAGTAGTATGATAGAATAGGAGGGACATGTAAAACATGTCCCTTATACTTAATAATTATGAAGATACCACAGCATATAGCGATTATTTTAGACGGAAACGGAAGATGGGCCCGCTCAAAGGGTATGCCAAGGACATTCGGACATACGAAGGGAGCAGATAATGTGGAGGTAATCTGCAGGGCTGCCGACGAGCTTGGAGTTAAATACCTTACCTTTTATGCATTCTCTACGGAAAACTGGAAGAGACCGCAAAGTGAGGTAGACAAGCTTATGTCTATTTTGCGCAAATTTATGAAAACCGCAAAAAAACGGGCTGATGACAATAATATGAGGGTGCGTATAATAGGGGATATTACTGCCCTTGAGGACGATTTGCAGGAGGCGATAAAAGACCTTGAGGCATCTTCCGCCAAAAACAACGGACTTAATATGCAGATTGCAATAAACTACGGTAGCAGGGATGAAATTACCAGAGCCGTAAGGAATATATGCAAGGACGCTTTAAAGGGGGACATCGGGGATATTTCCGAAGAGCTGATAGGAGACTATCTGGATACCGCAGGTATACCGGACCCTGACCTTATGATAAGGACGAGCGGAGAAATGAGACTTTCAAATTATCTTCTCTGGCAGCTGGCATATGCGGAGTTTTACTTTACTGATGTTCCGTGGCCTGCTTTTACGCCGGATGATTTAAGGGCAGCTATTGAAGAATATTCCTCCAGGGACAGAAGATACGGCAAAATAAAGGAGGAAGGCTGATGTTTATAAAAAGACTCTTAAGCGGAGCGGTGCTTTTGGGAGCTCTTATTGGAGTAATATTTCCCGGAGGCCTTGTTACTCTCTGTGCACTTACCATACTTTCACTTATGGGCCTTTATGAACTGTACAGGGTATTTGACATGCATAAAAGCATAGTCGGGATTTTCGGATATCTGTGTACATTATTGTTTTACGCAAATTTATATCTGGGATTTTTCGCGAAGGACAGAGTGTTTGTAATTATCTTCCTGATGTTATCGCTTTTTGCTTATGTTTTCAGATATCCGGGGTTTAAGATAGGACAGATAGCCGGAACATTTTTCGGACTTTTTTATGTGGCTATAATGCTTTCGTTCATCTTTCTTATCAGAGACTTAAACAACGGACTTTATATAGTATGGCTCGTGTTTCTGAGCTCATGGGGATGTGATACAAGTGCTTATTGTGTGGGAATGCTTATCGGAAAGCATAAATTTGCTCCTCTTTTATCACCTAAAAAATCCATGGAAGGAGCGATAGGAGGAGTGCTTGGAGCGGCGCTGCTTGGTGCCTTATACGGAGAGGTGCTTTTCAGATTGTTCGGATTCGGACAAAACTGTGCGTTTGAATTTGCGATTATCTGCGGTGTGGGCGCTTTTTTCTCACAGCTGGGAGATCTGGCTGCTTCGGGGATTAAGAGAGATTACGGCATAAAGGATTACAGTAATCTTATACCCGGTCACGGAGGAGTGCTTGACAGATTTGACAGTGTTATTATCACCGCTCCTATGATATACTATCTGGCGATGTATTTTTTGGAATTATAGAGGTGTTATATGAAGTATATTTCAATCATTGGTTCAACCGGTTCAATAGGAACACAGACTCTGGATATAGTAAGAAATAATCCCGATATAAAAGTGGCGGCTCTTTCCTGCGGAAAGAACATTGACCTGATTGAAAAGCAGATTAGGGAGTTTTCTCCTCAGGTAGCAGGCGTCTGGGACGAAAAGGACGCGGCAGACCTAAGATCAAGACTCAAGGACAAAAACATACAGATATATTCCGGTATGGACGGATTAATTGAAGTGGCTACTGCAGGCCAGGCCGAACTCGTGATTACGGCAATTGTCGGAATGAGAGGTCTGCGTCCTACTGTTGAAGCCATAAAAGCCGGAAAGCATATCGGACTTGCAAACAAGGAAACCCTTGTTACGGCCGGCCACATCATTATCCCGATGGCAAAGGAATACGGCATATCAATTTATCCTGTTGACAGTGAGCACAGTGCTATTTTCCAGTCTCTAAACGGAGAAGAGGCAAATGAGTATGAGAAGATTATTCTTACCTGCTCGGGCGGTCCGTTCAGAGGAAAAACCAAGAAAGAACTTGAGAATGTGACGGCGGAAGATGCATTAAAACATCCAAACTGGTCAATGGGTAAAAAGATAACCATAGATTCAGCAACCCTTGTAAACAAAGGACTTGAAGTCATGGAGGCAAAATGGCTCTTTGACGCCGACCTTTCACAGATAGAGGTGGTGGTACACCCGCAGAGCATTATTCATTCGGCTGTCCAGTATAAGGATGGAGCTGTAATGGCTCAGCTCGGCACACCGGACATGAAGATACCGATTCAGTATGCTATATATTATCCGAAAAGAAGACCGCTTGACGGCAAGAGACTCAACCTTTTCGATATAGGTACCCTTACCTTTGAAAAGCCCGATCTTGATACATTTAAAGGACTTGCCCTTGCCTATGATGCGCTTAAAAAGGGCGGAAATATGCCTACCATATACAATGCGGCAAACGAAAAGGCGGTAGAACTTTTCTTAAACGGAAAGATAAAGTTTTTGGATATACCGGCTACAATTAAGGATTGTATGGATAACTGCAGATTTATCGCAGATGCATCACTTACGGATGTACTTGAGACGGAAGAAGCGGTTTATGAATACATTAACAGCAAACATTTATAATTGGCTAAAATCAGCGGAAAGTAGAGTGACTATAATTGAGCATAGTAATAGCAATAATAATTTTCAGCTTAATAATTATTATCCACGAGGCAGGGCATTGTATTCTTGCCAAGTCGAGTGGTATAAGGGTGGAAGAGTTTACTGTAGGTTTCGGTCCTACCATTATAGGTAAACAGATTGGCGAAACAAAGTATTCGCTAAAGCTTTTGCCATTTGGCGGTGCGTGTATGATGACAGGTGAGGATGGAGAAAGCGACGACCCGAAGGCTTTTGGAAATGCTTCGCTTCCCGGCAGGATACTTACTGTTTTTGCCGGACCTTTTTTCAATTTTCTCCTTGCCTTTGTACTGGCGGTGATACTTATTTCGGCAGCCGGATATGATGCTCCTGTTATCTCGGTAACTGACGGGGGAGCCGCAAAAACGGCCGGGCTTTGTGACGGTGACAGAATAGTAAAGATAAATAACGACAATATTCTCGTATACAGAGAAATTGCCAATTTTTCTGTGCTTCATCCAAGTGCAATACAAGAAGAACTGACTGTTACATATATCAGAGACGGAGAAAAACATACAGTTTCTTTTAAACCCGTATATGATGAGGAAGAGGGCAGATATCTTATAGGCGTAACATCAAAGGACGGCAGAACAAAGGGAAATGTGCTCCGGGTACTCCAATACAGCGCATATGAGGTGGAATACTGGATAGAGACAACGCTCGGCTCTCTTAAACTTCTTATTTTAAGGAAGGTATCTCCAACGGAAATGTCGGGTCCTGTGGGTATAGTAAACACTATTAGCGAGACCTATACCGAAAGCGCCGCAATTAGTGTGTTTGCCGTGGTTATTAACCTTATTAATATATCCATACTTTTGACGGCCAATCTTGGAGTGATGAACCTTCTGCCTCTTCCGGCTCTTGACGGTGGAAGACTTATCTTTCTTTTTGCGGAACTTATTACAGGAAAGAAGGTGCCGCCGGAAAAAGAAGGTTTTGTGCACATGATAGGTTTCATCCTACTTATGGCATTGATGGTGCTTATATTATTCAATGACATCAGGAATTTGCTGATGTAAATATTATGAACAGAAAAATAACAAAGCAGGTAAAAATAGGAAATAAAATCATAGGAGGCGGAGCGCCCATCCTCATCCAGTCCATGACGAATACAAAAACAGAAGATGTCAAGTCTACTGTAAATCAGATACTTGCGCTGGAAAAAGCCGGATGCGACATAATCAGATGCGCAGTACCGGATATGGAGGCGGCAAAAGCCTTTTCAGAGATAAAGAAAAACATACATATTCCTCTTGTGGCTGATATCCATTTCGATTGGAGGCTTGCGATAGCCGCCATGGAAAACGGAGCCGACAAGATAAGGATTAATCCAGGTAATATCGGCTCAAAAGAGAAGATACGCTCTGTGGTAGAAGAGGCAAAATGCAGGAATATACCCATAAGAGTGGGGGTAAACAGCGGTTCCCTTGAGAAAAATCTGGTCGAAAAGTACAGAGGAGTCACTCCGGATGGACTGGTGGAAAGCGCCCTGGACAAGGTACATATAATAGAGGACTTCGGTTATGACAATCTCGTTGTAAGCATAAAGTCTTCGGATGTAAATATGTGTGTAAAAGCCTATGAGAAATTTTCGGAGGTATCCGATTATCCGTTGCACTTCGGTGTGACGGAGGCAGGTACGGTAAAAAGCGGAAATATTAAATCTGCAATAGGGCTGGGTATTATACTAAACGAAGGCATCGGAGATACGATAAGGGTATCTCTTTCGGGAGACCCTGTTGAAGAGATAATATCGGCAAAGCTCGTACTTCGCACATTGGGGCTTAGAAAGGGCGGGATAGAGGTAGTATCCTGTCCGACCTGCGGCAGAACGCAGATAGACCTTATATCTCTTGCAAATAAGGCAGAGGAGATAGCTGCGGGATATAATCTCGATATAAAACTTGCCGTTATGGGATGCGCGGTAAACGGCCCCGGAGAGGCAAGGGAAGCCGATATTGGTATAGCAGGAGGCCGCGGCGAAGGACTGATTATCAAAAAAGGTGAAATAATTAAAAAGGTGCCTGAAGAAAGGCTCCTTGATGAACTTGTAAAAGAGCTGGATAACTGGGGCAGGTCTTAAAACCCGGGAGGCGGCTTTACAAGGGCAGTGCGTGGGATTAAAAAATGGATGGAAAAGTATTTAGGGATGTATTTCCGACTTTTGAAACAGATGAGGAGACTGCAAGACTTCTCGAGGGAGTAGAGGTAACCAGGGTTTCCTCAAACCCTGAGAAGTCTGTTATTCGTGTCTATATTCTGAGTAAAAGACTGATAGCCAAAAGAGATATCTGGAGGATAGAAGACGGTCTTAAATCCCAGCTTTTCCCGAGGGTAAAAATCAGAATACAGATTATGGAGAAATACGAACTCTCGGATTTGTATACTCCGGAAACTCTTTTTGAAATCTACAGGGAAAGCATTTTTTTGGAACTTAAAGCCAAAAGTATTTTCGATTACAATATTCTCAAAAGGACAAACATTACATTTCCTGAGGAAGGCTGTATGATGATGAGTCTTCCACAGACAATAATTACACCGGATAAAACGGATGAGCTCATCCGTTTTTTACGCACGGTGTTTACCGAAAGATGCGGCATAAATCTGGATATCAGAACAGAGTTCCATAAGATGGAAGAAAACAAAAACCGCAGGGCACTAGAAGCGAAGATAGAAAGCCAGATTCGGGAGATTTCAGAAAGGGTAACCGGCAAAAAAGAGCCTAAGGTAATGACAAAGAAAGACAATATAATTGAGTTTGGAGGCCCTGCGATAAGTATTATCAAATCGAATAATCCCGAAGTAGTCTACGGCAAGGATTTTGAGGAAGCCGAGCCCATAGAGATAAGTCAGCTTTTCGGTGATGTCGGAGAGGTTGTTTTAAGGGGAAAAATTATTTCTTCCGATGAGAGAGGCATAAGGAACGAAAAGAGTATAGTTACCTTTATCCTTACGGATTTTACGGACTCTATAAAGATAAAGCTTTTTGTTAAAAATGAAAACCTGAAAGAACTCTACGAAGGAGTTCACACAGGTGCTTTTGTAAAGGTCAGGGGCATTTGTGCGATGGACAGCTATGACAAGGAGATATGCATAAGCTCTGTTTTCGGCATTAAAAAAGCTGCTGATTTTACAGTGCCGAGAATGGATGATGCAATAGAAAAAAGGGTGGAACTGCATTGTCATACAAAGATGAGTGATATGGATGCGGTTTCCGATGTAAAAGACATTATAAACTGTGCAAAGAGATGGGGACATAAGGCTATAGCCATTACCGACCATGGTGTTGTGCAGGCATTTACCGATGCCAATCATGCAGTGAGCAGAGATGACGATTTTAAGGTGATTTACGGTGTGGAAGGCTATCTGGTTGATGACTCCAAAAAGATAGTGACCGGCCCTAAAGGACAGAGCATTTACGGTAAATATGTTGTATTTGATATAGAAACCACCGGTTTTTCGCCGGTAAGCGACAGGATAATTGAAATAGGTGCTGTTAAAGTAGAAGACGGAAAGATTACGGACAGGTTTTCGGTATTTGTTAATCCGCAAAAACCCATACCCTATAAAATTGAGGATTTAACAGGGATAAATGACTCAATGGTTGCAGATGCGAGAGTCATTGAGGAGATTCTACCGGAATTTCTGGAGTTTTGCGAGGGCGCTGTAATGGTAGCCCATAATGCGGACTTTGATATGAGTTTTATCAGAGAAAACTCTGCGAGAATGGATATTCCGTGTGAATTTACCTATGTCGATACCGTTGCGCTTGCCAAGGCCCTTGTACCGGTGCTCAAAAATTACAAACTTGATACTGTTGCCAAGGCGCTTGGCGTTTCGCTTTTAAACCATCACAGGGCTGTGGATGATGCCGGGGCTACGGCTGAAATATTTGTAAAACTCATCAAAAAACTCTCCGACAGAGAGATTGACAATCTGGACAATGTAAATGTCCTCGGAGAAAATGATGCGGAATCCATAAAAAAACTTCACCAGTATCATGTGATTATACTTGCGAAAAATGATATAGGAAGGGTAAATCTCTATAAACTTGTATCTGATTCACATATTAAATACTATTCGAGATTCCCTAAGATACCTAAAAGTGAACTGGAAAAATACAGAGAAGGCCTTATTATAGGCTCTGCTTGTGAGCAGGGAGAATTGTATCAGGCGATATTAAGAGGAGCAGCGGATCAGGAGATAACCAGACTGGTTAATTTTTACGACTATCTCGAGGTACAGCCGCTCGGAAACAATGCCTTTATGATAGAGTCGACCAGGAGGGATTATGAAAACATTTCCTCTGAGGAAGACCTTCGTGAGATTAACAGGAAAATCGTAAAACTCGGAGAAAAGTTCGGCAAACCTGTTGTTGCCACCTGTGATGTACATTTCCTCAATCCTGAAGATGAGGTATACAGACGGATTATCATGGCCGGAAAAGGATTTGCTGACGCGGACTCCCAGCCGCCGCTTTATCTGCATACCACCGATGAGATGCTTAAAGAGTTTGAGTATCTCGGAATGGATAAGGCAGAGGAAATCGTAATTACAAATACGAATAAAATCGCGGATATGTGCGAAAAAATCGTACCGGTGCGTCCGGATAAGTGTCCGCCGGTAATCGACCGCTCGGATGAGATGCTCAGAGAAATCTGTTATACGAAGGCGCATGAGATATACGGAGAAAATCTCCCGGAAGTCGTAACGGAAAGACTCGAAAGAGAGCTTAATTCGATTATCTCAAACGGATTTGCCGTGATGTATATTATAGCGCAGAAACTGGTGTGGAAGTCAAATGAAGACGGATATCTGGTCGGTTCGAGAGGTTCGGTAGGGTCATCTTTTGTTGCTACCATGGCCGGAATAACTGAGGTTAATCCGTTAAGTCCGCATTATTACTGCACACAGTGCCACTACAGCGACTTTGATTCGGAAGATGTGAAAAAATATGCCGGAGGAGCAGGATGCGATATGCCTGATAAGCTGTGTCCGGTCTGCGGCAAACCGCTTAAAAAAGAGGGATTTGATATACCGTTTGAGACCTTCCTTGGATTTAAAGGAAACAAAGAACCGGATATTGACCTTAATTTCTCCGGAGAGTATCAGGCGAAGGCTCATAAATACACCGAGGTTATATTCGGAGACGGACAGACATTCCGCGCGGGTACTGTAGGTACCCTTGCCGACAAGACGGCATACGGCTATGTGAAAAACTATTACGAGGAACACGGCACTCCCAAAAGAGGCTGTGAGATAGACCGTATAGTGCAGGGATGTGTAGGCGTTAAAAGAACCACAGGTCAGCATCCGGGAGGTATTATTGTGCTTCCTCACGGAGAAAATATCTATTCGTTTACACCTTTGCAGCATCCGGCTAACGATATGACGACCGACATCATAACTACGCATTTTGATTACCATTCGATAGATCACAATCTGCTGAAACTTGATATCCTCGGACACGACGATCCTACGATGATTAGGATGCTTGAGGATTTAACGGGGATAAATGCCCAGGAGATACCGCTTGATGACCCCAAGGTCATGAGTCTGTTTACTTCAACAGAGGCTTTGGGAATCACACCGGATGATATAGACGGTTGCAAGACCGGGTCTTTGGGTATACCGGAGTTTGGTACGGACTTCGTTATACAGATGCTTTTGGATACGCAGCCCAGCTGTTTTTCCGACCTTATAAGGATAGCGGGACTCGGACACGGTACGGATGTGTGGCTCGGCAATGCCCAGACTCTTATAAAAGAGGGAAAGTGTACCATTTCAACAGCTATCTGTACCAGAGATGATATTATGACCTATCTTATAGGAATGGGACTCGAATCCGAGCGGTCATTTAAGATAATGGAAGCCGTAAGAAAAGGCAAGGTTGCCGGAGGCAAGAGTAAGGAATGGCCCGAATGGAAGGCGGATATGGAGGCACATGGTGTGCCGGACTGGTATATATGGTCATGCGAGAGAATACAGTATATGTTTCCCAAGGCTCATGCTGCCGCATATGTTATGATGGCATGGAGGATTGCTTATTGTAAGATTAATTATCCGCTTGCATATTATGCTGCGTATTTCAGTATAAGGGCGACAAGTTTCAACTATGAGATTATGGCTCAGGGCAAGGAAAAGCTGATGTATTATATGGATGATTACAAGAGAAGAAAAGATGAGCTTTCCAAGGCCGAACAGGATACATTTAAGGATATGCATAATGTTCTGGAAATGTATGCCAGAGGGTTTGAATTTGTACCTATAGATATATATTCTGCCGAGGCGCACAGGTTCAGGATAGTCGGAGACAAGCTTATGGCTGCCCTTGATACGATAGATGGAGTAGGCGCAGCGGCAGCAGAGCAGATAGAGGATGCGGCAAAAGACGGGGCTTATCTTTCGAGAGAGGATTTCAGGAACAGGACAAAGGTATCAAAGACCGTGGTAGAGTCAATGGACAAACTCGGACTTTTCGGAGATTTACCGGAAACAAACCAGTTATCTATATTTGACTTTGCATAGCAAACATATTTTGAGGAGAACAGGATGAGAGATTTAGTGGAAATCAGACAGGAAATAGATGAGATAGACAAGGAAATAGTGGCTTTATATGAAAGACGAATGAAGGATGTAGAAGAGGTTGCCGAATACAAAATTGAGCATGGCAAGGCGGTTTTTGACAAGTCGAGAGAAGACGAGAAAATCATGACTTTAGGCAATCTTGCTTCAAGCGATTTTAACCGCACAGGTGTTGAGGAACTTTTTAAGCAGCTTATGTCAATGAGCCGCAAACTTCAGTACAGACTGCTTACCAGAAGAGGAGTACTCGGAAAACTTCCTTTTATTGCCGTGGATGAAATAGAAAAAAAGGATGTCAGAGTCGTATTTCAGGGAGTGGAAGGTGCCTACAGCGAGATGGCTGTAATGAAGTATTTCGGAAAAGATACAAGCCGTTTTCATGTAGAGACATTCAGGGATGCGATGAATGCAATAGCAGACGGACTCGCTGATTATGCGGTACTTCCAATTGAGAACTCGTCTGCAGGTATAGTAAGTCAGAACTATGATATGCTCTCTGAATTTGAAAACTACATTGTTGGAGAGCAGACAATAAGGATAGAGCATTGCCTTTTGGGACTGCCGGATGCCGAAATGTCTGATATAAGGACGGTTTATTCTCATCCACAGGGACTTATGCAGTGTAAAAGATTTCTTTTGGAGCATAGGAACTGGAATCAGGTCGAAGAAGAAAACACCGCTGTTTCGGCTCTGTTAGTAAAGACAGAAGGCATAAAGTCGCAGGCTGCCATAGCCTCAAGACAGGCTGCATCTTTATACGGTCTCAAGATTCTTCAGGAAAACATTGCTACCGAAGATGATAATTTTACCAGATTCATTATAGTATCAAATCAGAGAATCTTCCGAAAGGATGCTAAAAAGATAAGTATCTGCTTCAGACTGCCTCACGAGTCGGGAGCGTTGTACCGTCTGATGTCACATTTTATCTATAATGGCGTAAATATGAACAAGATAGAATCCCGTCCCATGCAGGGGATAAGCTGGGAGTACGAATTCTTTGTCGATTTTGACGGCAACCTTGAAGATGAGGGAGTAAAAAATGCCCTTCGCGGAATAAGGGAAGAGGCAATTAACCTTAGAATTCTCGGAAACTACTAAAAAGGAGGTCCGGTAAAAAACTATGGTAAACGATAATCTGATACTGTAT
>CAJOOU010000071.1 GCA_905236735.1 uncultured Eubacterium sp.
AAATCCTCGGGCGTATGTGAATTCTTGCTTAAGAAGAGGTAATACGCACCGGTGGAAGGATTCTTGTAGAGGCTGTTTTTGCCGCTGTAAAAGCCTTCGACTACACGGGCAAGTTTTGCTACAGATGTAAGGTCATCAAATCGGTAAAGCTTTGTTATATCGGTTATGACCTGAGCCGCCGGCTGTGGGTTTGCCACAGGGGTTTGGGCTGATGATTTACCCTTGTGACCCAAAGTCTCTGAGAGAGGAACAAATTCGGCCGGTTTTTCCGTGTCTTTGTCTGACTTCCTGCCGGTCATCGTGTTAAATAAATCTATAATGTCATCGGCTGCTTCTAAGAGAGGCAGGGTATTTACATCGGAAAGTGGCGAGTCTTCGTCGTCTGCCGGTGAGAATTGCGAAAATCTGGTGTCAAGCTCTTCGGGGTTTTCTACTTTGGTAATAATTAACAAAATATTTTCACTGCTTAAAGGGATTGCCTCAATCATGAGAGGAATATCTTCGGCATCAAATCCATATTCATATGCTGCCTGCTGCATCATATCCCGAAATAAATCTTTTGCTTTATCTGTGCCATAGGCAAGCTCACTTAGCTTAATATGGCGGTCTGCAAGGTCTTCTTTGGTAAGAGTACAACGGATCTGGTTATCATTAATTTTTTCGATTTTCATAAATATCACATCCTTTGTCTTCTATTTGTTTTAACAATTATAATCAAAATGCACAAATATGTAAAGCCGGATAAATCTAAAATTTGTATAAACTTCACAAAAATGCTTTTTGTGCATTTTGCCATCTTGTAATTTATATCGGCCGGAATATAATTACAAATGAGCCTGTATTGCAAAGCCTTTTTAAAGGAGGCGTTATAATGGTAAATATACCTGAAGGATATGAGGGTGCGGAGCTTTTGGGGAAAGGCACCGGTAGCACCTGTTATCTGGCCAGGCATACAAGACTCGGTCAAAATCGGGTAATCAAATGCAGTTCTTATGCATCACCTTACGGAGAGCTTCTTAAAAAGGAGGCATCAATCCTTAAAAACCTGAGTTACCCGTCAATCCCAATTATTTATGATACCGGAGTTAAAGGTGATACCGTGTATCTGGTAGAAGAATATTGTCCGGGTGAGTCGCTTGGGGCATACATCTTATCGTGCACTAGGCCGGGTGAAGATGTAATAGCGGAAACAGCCCTTACGGTATGCGAGGTCATTGAATATTTACACTCTCTTCCCAATCGTCCGCTTTTGTATCTGGACTTTAAGCCGGAACATCTGATTTTGAACGGTAACAGTATCAAACTGGTGGATTTCGGTTCGGCTGTTTTTAAGGGAGAAATCTCAAGGCCGGTAGGTGCAACGAAGGGATTTTCGGCACCGGAAATATTTGAAGGAAGTCTGCCTGATGAGAGAGCGGATGTGTTTGGCATTGGTGCGCTGATGTTTTATATGGCAACGGGAGGAGAGACTATATCCTATGAAGAGCATTTTGAAGCTCAGAAGATGAAATATGAGTGGAACTGCAACGAAAGACTGACTGCGATAATAAAAAAAGCAGTAAGCCGGGGTAGCAGAGACAGATATCCATCTGTGGCGGCTCTTAAGGATGAACTGACAAAAGCCCGGGAGAAAAAAGGCGAAGGAGCAAGCAGGACTTACGAGATTGCGGTGGTTGGCACAGGCAGACGAGTAGGGACAAGTCACCTGGCAATCTCGCTGTGTTGCTACTTGAATCACACGGGATATGACTGCGTATATTATGATGAAATGAATGTCGGGATTCTCGAAAAAATAAGAGAATATAATAAGGCATTAAAGGTAAAAGGTGATTATTATACATATTCAGACTTTAAAGGGTGTCCGACTTATGGGACGGCTATAGAGCATGAAGAATACTGTGCTGATATATGTGTGAGAGATTACGGCAGCTTTAATGTGGATATAACAGACTGTCTTTACGGAGCCGACATGATATTTCTGGTGTGCGGCAGCAGGGAATGGGAGCTTGAAGAAACCGAATATGCACTAAAGGTACTTAGAGCGCAGCGAAACCTTTGTGTTGTGTTAAACGGGACAAGTCCCCACAGAGCCGGATGGTTTTCGGCAAAATACAGGATAAGAACCTGCCTTTTCCCTGTAGATGACAGCCCGTTTGTTTTAAGCAGCGAGAAGATTAATTTCTTTGACAAAACAGTAGACCCGGACGGGGGAAAAAGAATTGAAAAAAAGAGGAGGTTATTTACAAGAATCAAAGACATTTATTGCGGTTGGCTCATCCTCTCATGGAAACGGTTCAACCTACTTTTCTCTGGCCTTGTCAAATTATCTGGCAAATTATAGGAGAAAAAGGGTGTCGTTTTGTCAGATGGATGGTTCGGCGGAGATGAATGTGCTTAAATCCCGGATTCCGTTTTTTACGGAAGACGAAGAAAAAGATTGTTTCTTTTTTCAAAATATCAGGATTTATCTAAAGGATTTCGGAGAAGATGCCACATGGCTTTATGCTGAGGATGCGGATTATGTGATAATGGATTTCGGAGTTCTGGGGAAAGATTTTCCCAAGGATTTTATCAGAGCGGACGAGAAGATTATTATCATAAACCAGTGTGCGTGGAAACATATAAGTACGGAGGCTGTTTTAAACTCCTGTGAATTATTTAAGAAAGGGAAATGGATTTTGGCGGCATTGCCATATTATTTGGATGAAGTGAAAGAAGTAAAAAGAGCACATGGATTTAATGTACATCCGATGCCTTATATTTCCAATCCTTTCAGCCTGAAGAAAAAAGAAATATCCGAACTTGAAAAATATGCCTAGGGAGGTTGATTAGAATTTTCAGGCACAGAAAAAAAGCACTGATATTGGCGGGTGTAATAGGAGCGTTATGTATGGGACTGCCAATGTTTGTATTTTGTACCTATCAGTATGGCAGAAGCAGGCAGCTGGAAAAAAGCCTGAGTACCTTTGAGGAAGAAAAAAGTCTTCAAAAGCAGGTGTCTGTCATTGTTGCAAAAAAGCCTCTTGATAGTGGACATGTAATAGAGGCTGCGGACATAAAAACCGTTACTCTGATTTTGGAAAACGGTGGTGATAAAGCTGATGACAGCGTGGAGAACTATGTTGGCAAAAGATGCAGACTCGATATTTCTGAGGGAAGCATATTGGGAGAATATGAGGTATATGAGGGAGAGGAGCAGGCAGATGATGAAAGGGTTACCGAAATCGATTATGCCGAAACGCCCACGGGTCTTAAAGAGGATGACCTTATCGATATCAGAATATTCTTTCCATCCGGAGAGGACTATGTGGTAGCTGCGCATAAACGCATAGAATCGCTGAACCTTGATGAAGACGGTAAGGTGAGTTCGTTTGAGATAATTGCGGATGAGAGCGAACTGCTGCATCTTGCAGGAGCATATGTGGACAGGTCAACATATACAGGCTGCAGCATTTATGCCATTAAATACCTTGATGATATACAGAATGGAGCCGAAGTGGATTATCCGGTAAACCTTAGTGTGTTTACTTTGCTAAGCTGGGATCCGAATGTGGTCAGCAGGGTAGGGACAAAAGACAATGTCAGGAAGAGGGAAGTGCTTGAAAGTCATCTTCCTGGCGAAGAAGGAGCAGTGACGACGGAAGATGAATCACAGCTCGATGAGCAGCAGCTTTTATACCTTTTTGAATAGGAATTTTTAGATATCACATATGTGCCCGGGAAGCAGTCAGGCAAACTATAAAAAGGCTTTATAAGGGCATGTAAAAGGTAATGGCTGCAAATCAAAAAAGACAAATCTAAAGAAAGGAAACTCAATATACGGTGAAAGAGACCGGCGGTGCATAAGCCGCAGGTCTCTTTTTTTCTTTTATAAACTGTGGTAGAATAACCAGGAAAATGTTTTTACTTTGGGAGATAATATGGCTAAAAGGAGAAAGAAAAAGAATTATAAACCGGTTGTCGTGGCAGCAGCGGTTTTAGTGGTTGCGGCAGCCGGTTTTATGGCAGCAATAATACATAAATACAGTCCGACCGGGACACAGATGGACCCAAACACCTACTTTTCGATTACGGAAGAGGAAGCGGAGGCCGGTTATGCGGCCGTGGTATTAAACGGGGAAGTACTCGATGATAAGGCGATTATAAAAGACGGGACAGTGTATCTAACGGTAGATACGGTTACAAACCGGATTAACAGCAGGTTTTATTGGGATGATACAGAGAAACTTTTGTTATATACGACTGCTGAGGATACCTATAAGGCGTATGCAGGTACAACTGACTATTATATATCGAATACAGTCAATACTTATGACAAAACAATAGTGTTAAACGAAGATGGCAGTTACTATATAGACGCTGATTTCATCGGAGATAATTCGGTAATGGAGATAGCTGTATTTGAAGAAGATGTCCCAAGAGCCGTAATAAATACCGAGTACGGCAGCCGGCAGGTTGTGGAAGTGACCGGAAAAACTGCGGCTGTAAGATACCAGGGCGGAATAAAAAGTGAGATACTTACCATTGCATCTTCGGGCGATGTCCTCACGGTAAAAGAGGAGTTCGACAACTGGTATGAAGTCATTACGGATGACGGATTTAGCGGATATGTAAATAAAAAGGCGGTAGGAGAACTTACGGATCTGACAGTCACATCGGATTATATACAAAGCGAGTATACTTCGATTTCGCTTGGAGAAAGTGTAAATCTGACATGGCATCAGGTGACGAATCAGACGGCAAATAACTATATTACTTCTACACTTGCAGAGGCTGTGGGGATAAATGTAATCTCACCCACATGGTTTTATCTTAATGATGATGAAGGCAATATTAATTCCATAGCGTCAAGTGCCTATGTAACGGCCTGCCATGATAAAGGGATCCAGGTATGGGGGCTTGTCAGTGATTTTGAGGATTCTTCCGTAGATGAATCAAATGTTTTAAATGTCACTACTAACAGGGAGAGACTGGAGAGCAAACTTATAAGCGCAGCGATAGAATACAAGCTCGATGGAATCAATGTGGATTTTGAGTCTGTAGGAGCCGAAACAAAGGATGCATACATACAGTTTTTAAGAGAAATGTCAATTTTGTGCCGTAAATGCGGTATCATCCTTTCGGCAGACATCGTGACTCCGGCTTATGCGCCTGTTACTCTGGACTGGGAAGAAATGGGAGTCGTATGTGACTATGTAATACTGATGGCGTATGATGAACATTACAGCGGCAGCAGCGCCGGTTCGGTAGCATCTATCAGCTGGACACAGGAAGGCGCCGAGGCTTTGCTTTCATATGTGCCGGCAGAAAAGGCAGTACTCGGGGTTCCTTTTTACAGCAGATTATACAGACTTTACGAGGATGGAACGAGTGATTCGGAAGCAAAAAGTATGTCGGAAGCCAATGATTTTATGATCAGAAACGGGGTTAGCCCTGTTTATGACGAAACTACAGGGCAAAACTATGTAGAACTTGTATATAACAACACGACCTACCAGCTTTGGCTGGAGGA
>CAJOOU010000072.1 GCA_905236735.1 uncultured Eubacterium sp.
GCTTGCAGATCCGACTGACTCTGTCTTGCGGTCCGCTGTCATTGTGTTTTCCATATTTAATTCTCCTTTTATATAAGCTGCCGTTCCCATCCCGAGATACAGCGCATTAATAATATACCAATGTACCAAGAAAAATGCAATATAAATATTTACTCACATATATTCCGCAAGATAATGAAAATATGCGTCCTTAACTTTTCATCCGAACTTGCCGAAGTTTTTTTGTATGCTTTATTTTGTCTTATTAATTCCCAAAAAGATAAATATTCCGGATAGAGTCGAAAGCAGATACAGCGCAACTATTCTTAGCGAGTCATTGGTACCGCAAGTATACCTTGCGCCCCTATTTTGCCGTTTTATAGCTACTCTTCATATCCCGGTTTGCCAAGAAGCACAAACATATTTCTCTTATAGTGTTCCACTCCGGGCTGATTAAACGGATTTACTCCGAGGCAGTACCCGCTCACTCCGCATGCAAATTCAAAAAAGTAAAAAAGCTGCCCCAGGCTGTATTCATCAGCCTTTGGAATGTTGATAATAATATTCGGCACCCCTCCGTCCACATGAGCCATAATAGTGCCCTTCATGGCATTCTTGTTAACAAAGTCCATTGTCTTTCCGGCAAGATAGTTAAGCCCGTCAATGTCTTCTTCTTCAGCTTCAATTGTTACATCCCGTCCCGGCTCGTCTATAGAAAGAACAGTCTCAAACATTATTCTTGTGCCATCCTGAATAAACTGTCCCATCGAATGGAGGTCCGTTGTAAGGTCAACTGAGGCCGGGAAAAGTCCCTTATGTCCTTTGCCCTCACTCTCTCCGTAAAGCTGTTTCCACCACTCTGCCACATAGTGAAGCGCGGGCTCATAGTTTGCCATAAGTTCCACACTCTTTCCCTTTGAAAGAAAGATATTTCTCACCGCCGCATACTTTAGGGCATCGTTATTTTCAAACTCCTCACCAAGAAGCCTTTCTCTCTCATCTGCAGCGCCTCTCATAAGCTCAGTTATATCAGCTCCGCTTACCGCAATAGGCAAAAGACCAACCGCAGTAAGGACCGAAAATCTGCCGCCAATATCATCCGGTACTACAAAGCTTTCATATCCTTCTGCATCCGCAAGCGCCTTGAGAGCCCCCTTTGCTTTATCCGTTGTTGCATAAATTCTTTTTGCAGCCTCAGCCTTGCCGTACTTTTCCTCGAGCATCTTCTTGAAAATCCTGAACGCTATTGCCGGCTCTGTGGTCGTGCCCGACTTTGAAATCACATTTACCGAAAAATCCTTTCCCTTAAGCAAATCTTTAAGGTCAGAAAGGTAAGTTCCGCTAATGTTATTGCCGACAAAATATATCTCCGGAGTTTTTCTGTCCTCTTTTTTAAGCATATTATAAAAACTGTGCCTTAAGAATTCTATAGCAGCCCTTGCCCCAAGATAAGAGCCTCCTATACCTATTACAAGGAGCACATCCGAATCGCTTTTTATTTTTTCGGCTGCGGAAAGTATTCTTTCAAATTCTTCTTTATCATAATCCTCCGGCAAATCCACCCAGCCTACAAAGTCATTGCCTTCTCCTTCTTTAGAAACAAGCACATCTCTTGCCGCGCATATCTTTGCCTTTATTTCTTCATGTTCTTCTGCCGTATAAAACTGCTCGGCATTTTCCAAATCAATTCTTATATCACCCATTTTAACCTCCTATTGCTCCCCTGTATTGATATCTAACAGTATTTTTATATATTCATTATTTTAAATCTTTATATTTATTTGACAAGGCTTTCTTGACATCTTATTTTTTTTTATTAGTATTTATATATGTGGCAAAAACAACTTATAACCCACAAAATTACCTAAGATAATCTTAAGGAGAATAGTTATGAAACGCATAATTATGACAGGTGGAGGAACAGCCGGACATGTTACACCGAACATAGCCCTCCTTCCCACATTAAAAGAACATGGATATGAAATTTTTTACATCGGCTCATATAACGGCATAGAAAAAAATCTTATAGAAGATCAGGGCATAACTTACTACGGTATCTCTTCCGGCAAGCTTAGAAGATATTTTGATATAAAAAACTTTACCGACCCGTTCCGCGTAATAAAGGGCTACTTTCAGGCAAAGAAACTGATTCGAAAACTCAAACCGGATGTCGTGTTTTCCAAGGGTGGATTTGTATCCGTTCCCGTAGTAATAGCC
>CAJOOU010000073.1 GCA_905236735.1 uncultured Eubacterium sp.
TGCCCAATGTACTTAGCGGACTTATCATGGGATTTACAGGAGATGTGTATTCCCTGTATTATGCGCCCGTAGGTATTATCCTCGGATTTATGAGCGGTATTGTTTTTAAAAAGCGTGGAAATTCGATATGGTGGATTTTCCCGGCAGCACTTATTGTAACCCTGCCTTCCACTATAGTAAGCGCGACAATTACGACTGTACTTTTCGGAGGAATTACATCTTCAGGTTCGACGGTAATAGTACAGATTTTAAACACCGCTACTCCGATAGGACTTACGGCAAGCTGCTTTATTGTGCAGTTTGTAACGGACTATATAGACAGGGTAATCAGCATATTTGCTGTCATACAGATGATAAGGATACTTCCTTCAAACATTAAGGAGAAGTTTTCAAGATGAAGGTACTTATAACGGGAACATCTTCGGGAATAGGGCTCTCCAGCGCCGGATATTTTCTGAAAAAAGGACATGAAGTCGTGGGCTTTGATAAAAATCCCTGCGAGTTGGTACATGAAAGGTATCTGCACTATACTCTGGATGTGAGGGATGAGGCCCGGTATCCGGAAGTTGAGGGAGTTGAGATACTTGTAAATTGCGCCGGAGTACAGAATGAGGATGATATTGATGTGAACCTTAAAGGGCTGATTTCAATCACGGAAAAATACGGGATAACGCCGGATATTAAATCAGTTGTAATGATAGGCTCGGCCAGCGGACATACCGGAGCGGAGTTCCCGGAATATGCTGCTTCAAAGGGAGGGGTTCTTTCCTATACCAAAAATGTGGCCATGAGGATTGCCGCATATGGGGCTACATGTAACAGCCTGGATTTTGGAGGAGTACTTACTCCCATAAATCTCCCTGTTATAGAGGATGAAAAGCTTTTTGGGCAGATAATGGAACTTACTCCTTTAAAGAGGTGGATGAGCCCTGTAGAGTGCGCCGAGTGGATTTATTTTATTTCAGTAACGAATAAATTCTGCACGGGGCAAAATATTCTGATAGACGGAGGAGAGGCCGGAAATCAGAAATTTATATGGCCATAGGCCGTAAAATTTATTGCAAGTAGTCTGATGTTGTGACATACTAATTAATGGTAAAAAAATAAAAGATTTGCTGTAAAACGCAAAATCTTGGTTAGGGGTATACAATGGAACAGACTATGGTAAACAATCTGACTGAGGGGCCTATTTTCGGCAGGATGATTAGGTTTATGATGCCTATGATGTTAGCCAACGCTCTTCAGGTTGGATTTAATCTTGTGGACATGTACTTTGTGGGCAAATACGCGGGCACGGATGCACTATCTGCCGTAAGTATTGCCGGACAGATTACAATGCTGATGTTTTCTCTTTTTCTGGGTGTTGCAGTGTGCGGCCAGATATATGTGGCTCAGGTGGTAGGCGCGGGCCGAAGAGGAGAACTTAACCGTGTAATAGGTAATGTGGTGTTTTTAAGTATTGTTGTCGGCGCATTTCTTATGCTTATCATTCCGCTCGGAAAGCCTTTTCTCAGACTTATGAATACACCGGATGAGATAATGGATTCTACTTATATATATCTGGTAATCCTCTCATCAATTAATATTCTTGTGGCTCTTTATAACGGGCTTTCAGGAGTTCTTAGGGGCATGGGCGATTCAAAAAGACCAATGCTTTTTGTGGTAGTAGCTACCATTGTAAATGTAGTGCTTGATTATGAGTTCATCTGTGTAAAACAGTGGGGCGTGGTCGGAGCTGCATGGGCTACTTTAATAGGGCAGTCAAGCGCATGTTTTTTTGCCCTTGCATATCTGTATGCCAAAAGAGATATATTTGGTTTTGACTTTAAATTATCAAGTATCAGACCCGATAAAAAAATAATGAAGATTCTGCTTGATATAGGTGTGCCTGTTGCGGCTAAACAGCTGGCTATAAACATATCAATGCTTTTTGTTAACTCACAGATAAACGGATTCGGAGTTTTGGCCGTGGCGGTAACGGGAGTATCAAACAAGATGATTCAGCTAATGACGATAGTATCACAGGCAATGAATGATGCTACGGCGTCATTTGTCGGACAGAATATTGCCGCCGGCAAACCTGACAGGGTGAAAAGGAGCGTATATGATTCTGTGGGATTTTGCATGATATTTGCAGTGATAATATGTGCACTTTTTCTTACGATACCGGAAAGTATTTTCAGTATTTTCTCAAAGGATCCGGAGGTTATAGCAATGGCTCCGCAGTATCTTAAGATCTGCTGCGTTATGGTGGTCTCGTTTGCACTGATGAGTCCGATGCTCGGACTTATAAACGGAGTGGGCAATACCATGCTCAATATGCTGATTGCCATAGCGGACGGAGTGGTAGGGCGTATAGCTCTTTCGCTTTTCTTTGGATATTTTCTTGGATTTGGAGCAATAGGCTTTTATCTCGGGCACTGCCTTGCGGGATACATTTCAGTTATCTGGGGCGGAGGATATTTCCTTAGCGGCAGGTGGAGCCGGGTAAAGACTGTGGCGTAGTTGTACATATGTTGTACTAAATGAAGTATTATATAAGAAGATATTGTGGATACGGACTCACAA
>CAJOOU010000074.1 GCA_905236735.1 uncultured Eubacterium sp.
TACGATCACTCCCTTTGTATAGTCCCTCTTTGCCACAACCTCAAAGCCGCCAAGCGACTTAATATCCGATTTACCAAGACTATCCATTATATCCGCTATCTTTTCAAGTCCTTCTTTGCCCTCAAGAGTAATGGATATAACCCCGTCCTTGTAATATCCGTATTTTTCGTATATCTCATTCATAACGGTCCAAAGAGTTTTGCCCTCTGACTTATAGTGGGCGGCTGCTTCACAAAGAATCATACTGGCAGCGACCGCATCCTTATCCCTTGCATATGTGCCCGGCAGGCAACCGTAGCTTTCCTCCATGCCGAAAAGATAAGTGCCCCTTCCCGTGTTTTCAAACTCAAGAATCTTTTGTCCTATATATTTAAATCCGGTAAGCACCTCTATAAGTTCTGCTCCGTAATGCCTGGCTATGGCATCAAGCAGATTGGTAGATACTATGGACTTTATCACCGCTCCGTCCGAAGGAATTTCTTTTTTGCAGCTTAAGATGTATTCTCCTATCAGACACCCTGACATATTCCCGGTAAGCGGGTGGTATCTGCCCTCATCATCTTTTACATATACTCCGAGTCTGTCCGCGTCCGGATCTGTCGCAAGCACAAGGTCTGCTCCTCTTTCTTTTGCGTCTCTTAAAGCCAGCTCAAACGCCTCAGCCGTCTCAGGATTAGGGTAGCTTACCGTAGGAAAATCGCCATCGGGCTCCGACTGCTCCTTAACAGGATAAACCTTTGTAAATCCTATCTCTTTCAATATCCTTCTGACAGGAATATTTCCCGTGCCGTGTAGAGGGGTATATACTATTACAATGTCGTCCTTTTCTATGGACTCTTTGTCGTTAATGAGTTTTTTTATCTCCTGTATGTATTCATCATCCACCTCTTTTCCTATGGTCTGATAAAGCCCCTTTGATTTGGCTTCTTCTTTAGGCATAGGCACTGCCGACATATAATCTGTAACTGCCTTTACCTCATCCATAATCCCCTTATCATGCGGTGGGGTTATCTGGGCTCCGTCTTCCCAGTACACTTTATATCCGTTATACTCCGGCGGATTGTGGCTTGCCGTAATGTTTATGCCGGCTATAGCTCCGAGTGTCCTTACGGCATAGGAAAGCTCCGGTGTGGGTCTTAGAGATTCAAATACAAATGCCCTTATCCCCTTTGCCGCAAGCGTAAGAGCGGCCTCTTCCGCAAACTCAGGAGACATATGACGGCAGTCATAGGCTATCGCCACTCCCTTTTTTTCTCCCTTTTGTGAGATAATATAGTTCGCAAGACCAAGGGTTGCCCTTCTAACGGTGTATATGTTCATCCTATTTGTGCCGGCCCCGATTATTCCTCTAAGGCCCGCAGTACCGAATTCAAGGTCTTTATAAAACCTCTCCGTGATTTCCTTTTCATCACCCTCGATTTTTTTCAGCTCGTTTTTTGTATTCTCATCAATATCCGGGCTTTTAAGCCACTCATTATAAATTTCAGTTACTCCCATATATACCTCCTTTATTCCTCCGATGAATCATCCTCGGTTTCTTCTTCCGCATTCTCCTCGTCCGTATCATCGGTATCTTCGCTCTCATCTTCCGAGTCTTCTTCGGTACTTACCGTAGTATCCTCATCAGTATCCGCCCCGGTCAGTTCTTCCATATCAAATACTATTGAGGCTTTTTCACTGCTGACTATGAGTATCCTTTCCACCGTTCCGTATTCTTCCGAATACAGCATCAGCTTATATGCGCCGTAGCGCAGCTTCACCGCTTTTGAATAATCGTACTCCTTGCCGTTTATCGTAAACACAGTATCTTCCGGATATATATGGAACCTGATTTCTCCAATCTTATCCGAGTCTGCCCCAAGGTCGGACAAATTAAATACCGTTTCTTCTCCCGCCGGTATGGTTATCCTCACAGAGCCGCCCTTGCCGCTGTTTGCGGCAGAAAGCATATAGCTTCCGGACCTTACCTCAACCGACATATCCTTTGTGATAACTCCGGAATAGACACTGCCTATGCATATCCAGCCACCCACATAATCCTCTGTTCCCTTAAGAGTAAGGATGCCGTGACTGCTCGAAACGACTATTGAATTAATCACCCTGTCATATCCGGTAACGGTAATCACATCCATAGAGCTCAGCTCATCAAGAGATATCTGCCCGTCTCCCGAAAAAACGAGTACATCTTCGGCAATGCGGTAGTTTGCCGAATTTATCGTCATATATTTTATTGTCTCTTCCGCATAGGTGATATCGAAATCTTCTATATCTTTGCTTATCCACGCATCCGGTGATTTCTGCACAACCGATAGCACAGCCTCTCCCTCTTTAAACGCCACTGCCACCGCGTCTCCAACGCTCAGATACTCCCATGTCCTGATATCTCCGTATGTATCTATCACATAAGTGGAAGATGTATATTCATAGGTCTCGGGGAGTGAATTTGCGGTATTGTAGAGTCTGACTTCCTTCGCCTCCTCATCCACGCCAAGCAAAATGTACTGTCCCGAAGCTGTCTTTATGCCGCCTTCCACCGTATCTGCGGTGGCATCTCCGGTTTCTTCGGTATATTCGTATCCCGTGGCATGGCCTGCGCAGCCCGCAAGAAAAACCGACACAATCAAAACCGCTGATATGTATTTTAATCTTATCATATTAATTTCTTTCCAAAAACTGCTCCCTTGCAATAGTCAGCAGAGTTTCCCTTTCATTAAGTTCCGGATCTTCTATAACGAGGTGAAGCAGTTCCTTAAGGCAGCTCCCTATAACAGCCCCCTCTTCAAATCCTTCTTTTATAAGGTCAGAGCCGTTTACTTTAAGAGATTTTATATCAATACATTCTCCTGCCGATATAATCTCATTATACAGCTTCTCATACTCATCTATACGCCTGAGCTTTTCGTCGGCAAAAACAGGATTTTGCCCTTTTACATCTGCTCTTTTAAGAGCAAACATCTCCGGATAATAGTCCCTGCCGATTTTGCTGACCAGCCTTCTTACCGATTTGGGAGTAAGCTCGGGATTGGCATCATGCCAAAGCACAAAATGACACACCCTGTCTATGGTATGATTGTCGAATTTAAGGCGCTTTAAGATGGTTTTAGTCATCTTTGCCCCTTCCTTGGGGTGGCCTTTGAAATGATTTATGCCGTTTTCATCAAGGGTGGTACACTTAGGCTTTGCTACATCGTGAAAAAGCGCACTGAGCCGAAGTTCTCTCTCCGGCGGCACATTCTCCATTACCTTTATCGTATGCATGCCCACGGTATAGATATGGTGGGGATTAATCTGCTCGGCTTCCATCATCACATCAAACTCCGGCAAAAATACCCTGCTTAGGCCCAGTTTATATACATCTGCCATCTTTTCCGGATGATCCGATGTAATGAGTTTGACTATCTCCGTCTGAATCCTCTCCGCACTTATGTTTTTGAGAGTGGCAGAAAGAGCCCTTATGGCTTCGGCCGTCTCCTTTTCTATCTCAAATCCGAGCTGCGCCGAGAAGCGAACGGCTCTGAGCATCCTTAAGGCATCCTCCGAAAACCTTTCCTGCGCGTTTCCCACACACCTTATTATGCCTTTTTCAAGGTCGCCTCTGCCTCCGAACACATCAACAAGGCCGGCCTTTTTATTATAAGCCATTGCATTTATTGTGAAATCCCGTCTCTTTAAGTCTTCTGTAAGATTAGATGTAAAGCTGACGCTTTCGGGATGCCTGCTGTCTTTGTATATACCGTCTATCCTGTATGTGGTAACTTCATAACCCAGACCGCCTAAAACCACGGTAACCGTGCCATGCTCTATGCCCGTGTCAAAGGTCTTTTTAAAAATGCTTTTTATCTGCATGGGCTTTGCTGATGTGGTAATATCCCAATCCTTGGGAGTTCTTCCCAGACAGCAGTCTCTCACACATCCTCCGACCGCATACGCCTCGTATCCCGCATCCTCAAGTCTCTCAATTATTTCCGTTACATGCTCCGGCAAACTGATTTGCAAGTTAATACTTCCTCTCTTTTCATTACTACAAAAGCCTGAAACCTTTTTCTTTTATAATGTCTCTGTCAATCTGCACCTGTGACTGCACCTTTGCATAGCATTGTCCGTTCATTGATATGCAGGCTCTGCCGTACTCTTTGGCAGCATAAAGCTGCTTGTCAGCCTCATTTTGAAGTTCCCAGAA
>CAJOOU010000075.1 GCA_905236735.1 uncultured Eubacterium sp.
ATCATTATCCGGCTGCATTAAATAATGTCATTTCGGTAGCATCAGCCGGGTATGGAATGTATCAGTATCATTATTCTAAGGAGCATACATACTCTCCTTTAGATCCGGAGCTTGCATGGTATTCAAATGCCGCACCTACAGTTGATATAATTGCTCCGGGAGGAAGTGCATCAGAAACAGATTCTTCGGGAAATGTAAGATATTCTGAATATGATAACCTTTCTACGATACCGAGAACCATATCGGGAAACGGGTATCTTTCCGAGGGATATGGATATATGGCCGGAACATCAATGGCAACTCCGGTTGCGGCAGGTGTTGCAGCATTGATATATTCGGCAAACCAGGACTTTATAAATAATAACTCTGAAGCATCTGCCATAGCAGTTGAGAAAAAGCTCATAGGAAGCAGCGATGGAAAAACCTATAATTGTTACTATTATCATAAGAAGGTTACAAGCGGATGTTTAAATGCCTGCAAAGCCGTATCCGGAGATGCTAAATCAGGGGTATTCATATTTAAACGGAAAGACGGAACATTAATACAAAATAATTCAACAGCTTATATATCAAAAGGTGTCGGTGAAAAACTGACGATTGTGGGTGCAGATGGAAAAGCGCTTGATAAGGCTGAATTAAAGAGTATAGAGTGGACTTCATCGAATAATGATTCATTCAGCTTTAAAAATGGAAAGCTTAAGGTAAACAAAAATGCCAGGTTCGGTGACAGTACAACGATAACTGCAGCCTGTAACGGAGAAACTATAACTATCGAATTTATTGCGCTTGAAAAAATTAAGAAGATAGGATACAGGGTATCATCCAATTTTTATAATAAATATGTTGTGTCCGCAAGTGTTAATGAAAAAATAGATATATCAGACGTTGATAATATAATGAACCCTGAAGGCGGATTGCTTACCGGTCACATGGCCTGCGCATTTTATGATCTGAAAAAGGCAAAGTCACATGATCGCGGAACGCGAACAGAAGAATACGCATATTGCTTTTGGAAGTATGGATATTATATTTCGGCAAATAAAAAGACCACGAAAATGATCAAAGGTACGACATTCACTCCAACAAAAAAGGGAACATATAAGATCAGGTTCGTTTTTAAGGATGGCTCGAAGAAGTTCTTTACCGTAATATATAAGGTTAAATAGAGTTACCCATTGATGTAATGCTATTAGAGAATCATATTCATAGGGGGAAGGATAGGAAAGGGAGAAGCAAAAGGAGTAAACGAGAATGGCAGGACATATAATCAACAATGATGTGACATTGGCGGAAGGTTGGGTTAGTGAGATAAGGGAAAAATGGAATGGGATAAAGAATAATGACATAAGCAAAATCAGCATGACTAACTTGACAGAAGTCACTAATGATAATGAGGCTGATTTGGAACATATAGAGGAGAAAAAAGAGTATAAGCGCTTGATAGAGATGGATTGTACTCACATTGTTACAGCGGCAGAAAAATATATGGAACTTGATGAAAGCTTAAAGTTGCATTGATATAAATTATAAATGGGAAAGTGTGAAAGAGAATGGGATTAAAATTACATCCGTCGGAAGTTAAGAAACGTGCATCAGAGGCAATAAAGGTACTTGAAGATGATAATGCGGCTTTCGCGAATGTCGCTGCAAAACTTAGAGAATTTTCGGGTGATGACAGCCTTAAAGGAACAACATGGGATGGCATAAGAAATCACATAAAAAAACATGAGCAGATAAGTAACACCTTAAAAAAAGCAAATATATCTATGTCTGCGGACTATCAAACATTAATTTCTGTGGTAGGTTCAGAAAATCTCGATGAGGATCTGTTTAGAAAGAGGATAGAGATACTTGAGAAGATCAATAAGATGCTGGAAAGACGTATAGAAGATCTTAACAGGGCTATTGCTGCTTTGGAGGCGGTGGGACATAGCGCGTCCAGCTTAAGATCCTGCGTTAGAAAATGTAGGGAAGAAATAAATAAAAATAAGGTTGAGATTCGCAAACTTGAGGAAAAAATTGAAAGACTTTATCGAATAGAGGCGAAAACATCAAAGCTTTTTATAGAAGGGAAAAAGCTGTATGAAGAAGCAGGAAAACTCATAAGAGATGCAGAAATGGAGTGGAATCCTGCGATTGGAGAGTATTCGGCTTCTATAGATTCATCAGACTGGAAAAATTTCTTAGAGGGAGTGAAGGACTATCTAAAGGGATTCAAGGAAAAATGCCAGGCAATACTTTATGACCCTGTAAATGTTTGTAGCGGGAACTATATTAATGAAAACGATGATATACATATTGGTGGAAGATATCCAATAGTGTTTCATCGTTTTTATAATGCCCAGTCAGAAAAAAACGGTGTGATGGGAAAGGGATGGACGCATAGCTATGAGATATTTCTTAAGGCTGAGGATAGAAGGATACGGATCTTTTATGCGGATGGAAGTGAAGGAATATATATAAAAGAAAAAGAAGTTTTTATAGAATTGCATGGTGAACCCGGTGTATTGATAAAAGAAGAAAGCGGATATCGGATCACTTATGACAGCGGAAAATATAAGAGCTTTAATGATGAAGGGTTTATGACTGCCGAGGGAGATGCAGAGGGTGACAGTAGTGTTCTTGAGTATGAAACCGATGATAATGGCAGAAAAATGTTAAGAAAAGTCATATCAAAAAACGGAAATTATATTGTATTCGATTACTACCAGAATGGGAAGTTAGAAA
>CAJOOU010000076.1 GCA_905236735.1 uncultured Eubacterium sp.
AGTAAAAAAGTGAAGTCATAGGTATACAGGCATACCCTGACTTCACTTTAATTTTGATGTATAGCAACTTTCTAGTGGAATTCACCGTCTCCGTGAGATTTACCGAAGCTTTCAAAGGCATCGCAGAATATCGGGGTAACGGGGTTCATGTTGTCCTTCCTCCAGATAATATTGAGCTTTATGCTGCTGTCTGCATCGGATATCGGAATCACCTTCATATTTTTGGGTGAAACCATATGAGTCAGATGAGCAGGTATAATGAAGGCTCCCATATTTAATGATGTAAAGAAGAGTGCCGTGTCAATATTCGGAACATATCTTGTCACATTAAGCACTGAGCCATGGTTGGCAAAGAGATTTTCGGTGAACCTGTGTGTTGCCGGATGTTCATTTTTGGAAAGGCAGACAACAGGAATATTGGAAATTTCTTCTATGCTGAGGGAGTCTCTTTTGGAAAGCTCATTTTCGGTCGAAACCGCAAGACAAAGTCCGTCGGTAAGGACCTGATGCACATGGAAGGGCTTGGCTACATCTCCGGAAACATGGGTTGCAAACCCTATGTCTACGCGGTTGGAGTTAAGGGCGCGCAAAAGCTCATCCAAATCCATTGCTTCAAAATCAAGCTGAATAGATGGTTGTTCCTTCCTGAACTTAAGTACAAAATCCCTAAGGAAAGGTTCTACTGCCGCACTCATAAATCCTATTTTCAGGTAACCTATTGTGCCGTGAGCTGTATCTGCTACCTTTTTAAGAGCGTTTTCGTAGTCGCCAACGATTACTACGGCTTCGTCATAAAAAAGCTTTCCGATGGGAGTCAGCTCCACACTGTGGGTGTCTCTTACGAGAAGCTGTGCACCTACATGTACTTCCAGGTCATGAATATGCCTGCTGAGTACCGGTTGAGTTATATAAAGCTGCTGTGCAGCCTTGCTGTAGTTGAGACATTCTGCAAGTGTAATGTACTCGTAAAGTCTTCCTATGTCCATATCAAACCCCTTGTTATAATGAATATGTATAGTTGTAATTCGTTTCCGACTTATACTATCGCACACATTTTCCTCAAAGTCAATAAAGCGAAGAAAAATGAAATGTTGTAATGTCTGAAATGAAATGTTGCAATGTGCAAAATGAAACGCTATAATCTTATTTAGAGGCTTATCAAGCAGATAAACCCACAAGTTAATGAGCGCAAAGCCCGATTTGCTGCTCAGACTTGAATTGTAATATAACCATTAGGAGGTAATTAAAAATGGGTAAATTAGACGGAAAGATTGCCATTGTTACAGGCGGTAACTCAGGTATCGGTAAGGCAACAGCCAAGAGATTTTTAAATGAAGGTGCTACAGTTGTTATCGCCTGCAGAAGAGCAGATGAAAACAAAAAGACTGTAGATGAGTTTTCAAGCCTTGGTGAGATTTCTGCTATAGAAGCAGATCTTACAAAGAAGGAAGATTGCCAGAAGGTAGTAGATGAAGTTATTAAGAAGTACGGCAGAATCGATGTACTTGTAAACAACGCAGGTATTGCTGATAAGCATAAACCTATCAACAAGTGCGAAGAAGAGTGGTATGACTATGTATGCAAGATTGACCAGTACTCAATCTACTGGATGTGCAAATATGCACTTGTACACATGGAGAAGGCCGGCAAGGGACACATTATCAACGTCTCTTCAATCGGTTCACAGGGTGTTGCAGGTATCTCTTACTCAGCAGCTAAAGCAGCCGTAAACGGTATGACAAAGAATATCGCTATCCTTTATGCAAGAACAGATATCACATGTAACGCAGTTGCACCGGGACCGACACCTACACCGCTTAACGCTCCTGAAGCAGCAGCTACATTCGATGCTGAATTTGCTGCAGAGTGCGGAAAGCACATCGATATTTCTCTTCCGGAAGCTCAGGATTATGATCAGGCAGCAGCTATCACATTCCTTGCTTCTGATGATGCAAGAGCAATCACAGGTCAGATTATCTATGTAGATCACGGTACATCATTATACTAATAAGTAAAAAAGCCGGCTTATGCCGGCTTTTTTTCATCTTGTAAACCAAAGAGGATAATATGTTTGAAATAGAGAGAAAATACCTTATAGAATATCCGGATATAAAAAAAATAAAGGAAAATCATGAGGTTACTGAAGTTAAAATAACGCAGGATTATCTGACTAAAGGATTAGGCGGAAAAAACAGACGGGTGAGATGCTGGGAAAGCAGCGGAGTAAAGCATTATATTTATACCGAAAAAAAGAAGATTACCAATCTTAGAAGAATTGAAAATGAGGATGAAATAACTGAGGAAGAATATCTTGAGTTATTAAAAGAAAAAGACCCTGCATGCAGGACTATAAAAAAGACCAGATACAGGGTGCCGTATGGCGGACTTTTGTATGAAATTGATGTATTTGATGAGGTAAAAGGTTCGGCTCTTATGGAAGCGGAGATAGAAGATGAGAGCGTAAGCATACCTATTCCGCCATTTGTCACCGTTATAAGAGAAGTGACGGAAGAACCGGGGTTTACCAATCATTCGATTGCCAAAAACGGCTACCAGCGTTTTTGAGCTGAATCCGAATCCTTGCCGAAGCGTCCCTTGAATCTGTCCTGACCACTCTTGAAAGAAGCGCGGGTCTTGCTTGAAGCTTCTTTTGCGAGTCTTTTTTTGCGGGATTCGGCTACATCGTTTCTGATATCGTTCAGTTTTTCGCGAAACTGGGTTGAGTCAAAGTCAGAGCCTTTTTTTACTGCCATGGTTATATCCCCCTTTCTCTACATCAGGTGCTCTTTAATATTGTTTATAAAGTCGGCTGCGTTTGTGTTTTCAAGAATATACATTGACGGAGACAGATATCTTATTTTTTCGAAATCTTTTGAAGTAATCTGAGGTCCGTAAATGATAACATTTGAGCCGGAGTTTTTATTACCTATATCATATGCAACAAAAAGATCCTTTACGGCATCGCTTAGTGAATTATAGGAGATGAGCATATTTGGCGGTATCTCGCTTTCTATGGTTCTTGTGGCATCTCCGAGAGAACGCAGCTTTTTGACACGGAAATCGTTAACAAGCAGGTCTTCTATGTCACTGAGAGACTGCGAGTTGGTATCAAATATATATACCAGTGGCTTGTCTGCTTCCTTGGGAAGGTTCTTTTTGAGCAGTTTGTCAATCTCTTTTGTAATATTTACGCTTTGAGATTGTATATCCAGAGATATTTCTATGGGATAATTTACGGTTTTTCTTAAAGTAGAGTTGGCAAATTTGTCACCCATAATCACAACCGGAATATACGAGTTCGGGAAAATAGTCAAAAAAGTGTTTATTATCTCAAAATCATCGGGTTCCAGGCCGGTGCTGTAGATGACTACACATGAGGCATCGCCGAGCTCTTTGAAAAGTCCCTTTGAGGACAGAGCCGGACGGGCC
>CAJOOU010000077.1 GCA_905236735.1 uncultured Eubacterium sp.
TCATCTCATACATATCTGTTGAAAGTTCTCCGATTTTCACCGCCTCATCCATAACATTTAACACATTTTCGTAAGGATTATACATATTCAAGCCTCCTTGTCATTAATTAAAAAAAGAGCGCTTAAGATTTTCTTAAGCACTCCTTTGTACCTTTGACAATGTCATAATAAACCCTCGTATTATACCAGAGTCAACAATTATTTTTAAGTTTTCTAGCTACGGAAAGATAAGAGAGCAGTCAGTTCTGACTGCCCTCTCACTTGTATGGAATATGATATGTGATTAATGTATTTTATATTTCGTACTTGTTTACTTCGTCTGAAATCTCTTTGGCAATATTCATATTAACCATTGCTTCTTCATTTATGCTTGCAAGGTTTTCCGCAATATCTGTTGCCGATACCGTAGTATTGGTAACACCCTCAGCCATTTCGTTTACGGCTATATTAATTGCATCGATTGCCTCACGCATTGACTGCATAGCCTCATTTGCCTGAGATGAATTATCCGCAAATTCATTCATTGCTTCTACCATATTACCGATGTCGTCTGAGTACGCATCTGTAAGCATTCTCATTGACTCCCTTCCGTCATCATTGTTCTTAAGAAGAGTATCCGACATATTACGGGCATTATTTGCAAGGACATCAACTGCTGCAATAACTTCATCCGATACCTGCTGGATATGTGAAGCAGCCTCCGCCGATTCATTGGCAAGTTTGCTGATCTCATCTGCAACAACCGCAAATCCCTTACCTGCCTCACCTGCTCTGGCAGCCTCAATTGAAGCATTAAGAGAAAGCAGGTTGGTCTGGCTCGAAATACTGATAATATCATCAACAAGGCTGTTGATATTCTCAACCTTCTTGGCAAGCTCAATACTTTCGTTAAGCTGGTCAACAAGCACCTTTGTACGCTCATCACTCTTGTCAAGGTTGGATATGGCACCTTCTGCCATGTCTGTAACCTTCTTCATTATCTGCTTAGAAGACTCTGACTGATTTAAGGCCTGCTCATATACATTGTTTACAAGTCCGGTAACATCCTCTATATTGCCGACAATAAGCTGAAGAGATGCAGCCGTTTCCTGGCTTGATGCTGACATTTCTTCCATCGTGGCAGACATATTGTTTACCTCTCCTTCAGAAGCAACAATGCTTTCCGATACGCTTCTTGATACTTCCGTCAGCTTGTCGGATTCGTTTTTAAGCATTGTCATAACATCCTTAAGAGTACTGATGAACTGGTTAATGCTTCCTCCGAGTTCACCGACCTCATCATGGGTGGTAATATCTACCTGCGTATTTAAGTTACCACTGCCGGACTCGATGTCTTTAATAAGTCCGTTAACGACATTCGTAGACTTCATAAGAGGTTTAACGATTGAACGGGTGGCAACTGCGATAACAACACCTGCAAGTATAATTGCGATAACAGCAATAAGTGACATCTGTCTTGATATGTCATTTACCGGTTTTGAGAATACCGTTCCCGGAGTATATACCATACATACATAGTTTTCTCCGACCGTATATCCCATAACATTTGTAACGCCGGCCGTAATCGTATTTGCAAACGGCATATCGCCTACAAGGTTTGTTGTGATGTTTGACCATGTATCCGGGTCTTCGTCGGCAACACTGTAATTTAAGATGAGAGTTTCATCCGGGCATGCCACAACATTTCCCGAAAGGTCAAGAAGTGTAACGGATGTCGTAGATTCCTCATCATTATTTACTATATTCTGAGACATGGCAGAAAGGCTTATAGCTGCATTAACAACGCCGACAACATCTCCGGTAGAAGGATCGTTTATTGCATAGGCAATAACATATACGGGAAGTCCGGAGCCCGGTGATACATCTGTTCCGAAGAATGAACCTTCCGTAAGACAGGTCTCATAGAATTCCTCACCCGCCACATTTGTGAGCGACTCTTCAAAATTACCTATTGTATTACAATAAGTCTGCGAGCCGCAGGTAAAGAATATATTTTCATAAATATTTCCTTCTGTCTCAGCAATCTTTATGAGATACTCAGACATTTTGTCGCGCTCTGTTGTATCTACTGCCGAAGCATCCTCCGTATCACGGCACACCGCAACAATCTGACCGTTATTTGCTATAGAGCACACAATACCTTTTTGTGCGGTAATAAACTGGTCAAGCGCATCTGCCTGAGCTGTTGAGAGATTTCTTAAACTCTCGGCTCCGGTATCGTTAATGGTATCTCCGTTCTTATTTGTGCTGTATGAAACCACAATAATAAGCGGCACGGCCATACAAAGCAGAGCTACTATAAGTATTTTTGCAAATATACTGAATTTGGCTCCGTTTTTCTTTTTACGATCTTTCTTTTTCTTTTTTTTCAAAGCTTCATCTTCCAAGAGCTCATCAATGTCGTCTTTTCTTTTCATAGCTAATCTCCTCTCCAAAAGATTTATAGTTGTCTCAACATATAAAAATAGTGTCACAGGATTTTCCTGTGACACTAATTATACTAAATAATCATCCGGCGGTCAACCAATTGTCAGATATTTTTGAAAAATGCAAACAAATGCGACTTTAATTGTCATTTTCTAAAATTTTTGCCAAAGATTTTAACAGAGCTTTTATAATTTTGTCTCTATATCAGCCGTAAGCTTTTCGATAAGATTCTGTGTTTCTTTAATGATCTCTTCCTTTTTAACCCTGCAGTTTACGCTCTTGTCCCTGGTTGAAAGTTCAATCTCACCGTCCTTAAGTGCCTTCGGTCCTACAGTAATCCTTACCGGCACTCCAAGAAGATCGGCATCGGCAAACATAGCTCCTGCCCTTACATCTCTGTCATCATATATAACTTCAATTCCCTCTTTTTTGAGTTCATTATAAATCCTGTCAGCCTCATCAAGACACTCCTTGTCATCCACCCTCATACAGCAGATATGAACCTGCCATGGAGCTATAGTAACGGGCCAGATTAGTCCCTTATCGTCGTGATGTGCTTCCATGACGCAGGCAGCAAGTCTGCCGACGCCAATTCCGTAGCATCCCATTATAGGAGTTTTTATGCTGCCGTCCTCCGCAGTATATGTCATCCCCATGCTGTCTGTGTATTTTGTTCCGAGCTGGAAAATATTACCAGCCTCAATACCTCTTCTTATTTTTACTGTCTTCTTTCCGCAGCAGGGACATATTCCGCCCTCCTGTATCTTGCTGACATCAATGTATTCCACATCTCCGATGTCCCTCTTTATATTAAGGCCTGTATAGTGATAATCCGTCTCGTTAGCGCCTGCGCAAAGGTTCTCTATGCCGCAAAGTGACTTATCGTAAATAACCCTGCATTTTGCCTCCTGATTATAAGGACCGCAGAATCCTGCCACAATACCGCTCTCGGGAGTCACATCAGCCGCATGCACCTTTTCTCCGAGATAATTTGTAAGTTTGGTCTCATTTACCTCGTAATCACCTCTTAAGAATACTATTACATATTCGTCTGTGCTGCTTAACTGATACATTACAGCCTTGCACGACTCTTCAACAGACAAGCCAAGGAAGGAGCATACTTCTTCAATTGTCTTGCAGTCAGGAGTGTGTACCTTCACAAGCTCTGCCCGAGGACTCGAAGCGCTGTTGTCTGTTATAGTGTCAGCCGCTTCCATATTTGCACTGTATCCACACTCGTCGCAAAGGACTATTGAGTCCTCGCCACAATCAGCAAGGAGCATGTATTCATGGGAAACGCTTCCGCCTATCATTCCCGAATCAGACTTTACGGAAATCACATCCGGTATGCCGGCTCTGCTGAATATACGGAAGTATGCGTTTGCCATTCTGTCGTAGTATTTTTCCAAATCCTCCTGAGATGTATGGAAAGAATACGCATCCTTCATGGTAAACTCCCTTACCCTGATGAGTCCCGCGCGAGGTCTGGCCTCGTCACGGTACTTTGTCTGAATCTGATATATTGAGAACGGATAATTCGCATATGTGCGTCCGTAATCCCTTGCAAGATTTACGGCAGCCTCTTCATGAGTCATACCCAGCACCATCGGGCTTCCACCTCTGTCGGAAAAACGAAGAAGTTCGTCTCCCACACTCTCATATCTGCCGGACTCCTCCCAAAGAGATGCCGGAAGTACCACCGGAAACATTACTTCCTGACAATCGACATTGTCCATCTCTTCACGCAGAATTTTTTCAATTTTTGCCGTCACTTTCTTCATAGGCGTATATAAAGAAAAAATACCGTTTGATACCTGCTTTATATATCCTCCTCTTATGCTGAAAATGTGGCTGTCTATGACAGCATCTGCCGGGTTTTCTTTATATCTTATTCCTACAAGTTTGCTTAATTTCATTTTATTACCTCATTTTCTCTGCTGCCTCTGCCACATGCAGAAGTAAAACAGTATTTGTTACCGTACCCACGCCGCCCGGTACGGGAGTAAGCGCATGCACTTTATTTTCTACAGCCTCAAAGTCGACATCTCCGCACAGTTTGTTTTTTTCTTCATTCCATGCAATGCCTACATCTATTATAGTCTGCTGTCTATCATTGGAAAGAAAACTTTCATTAATACTCTCCATCTGACCGCTGGCTGCAATAATTATATCTGCCTGCATACTAACAGCCGCTACATCCGGAGTCTTGCTATGGCATACGGTCACGGTTGCATCTTCCTGCAAAAGCATACAGGCCACCGGCCTGCCTACTACCAGTGAGCGTCCTATTACAACAGCGTTTTTTCCTTTTATATCTATATTATAATACTTAAGGATTTCCATTGCGGCCTGCGCCGTACATGGTGCAAATCCCACATCTGTCCCGGTAAATACACCGGTAAGTGACTCTCCTGTTGCTCCGTCCACATCTTTGCCCGGCGGAATCATCCGCCTTGCTTTTTCGGAGTCTATATGAGAAGGCAGGGGCTGAAACATCAGTATTCCATGTACCTTATCATCATTGCATATATCATTTAGCCTGTCAAAAAACTCAGTTTCCGGAACATCTGCCGGCATGAAAATCTTTTTAACGCAAACGCCTATGCCCTCGCACCTCTTGCTTACGGCATTCTCATAGGCTATATCATCTTTTCTCTCACCGACTCTAAGTATTGCAAGAGCAGGTGTTATTCCCCGGTCTTTTAGTTTTTCCGTTATGCCGGCGGCTCTTTTTTTTATCTCTTCCGCCACAGGCTTGCCGCTTAATATCGTCGTCATCTCAAATCCTCCATCACAAGCCTTGCCGTATTTTCGGCCTTGGGAATGTATTCTTCCAGAAGTCTGTCTGCTTCATTTTCCAGTTCTCTTGCCTTTTCTGTTGCAAGCGGTCTGGTATTTATGTATATATTCATTGATGCACTCTCAAGAGCCGCCCTTGCAATGAGAGCTCCGCAACCTGCATCGGATTTTACGGTTACCGACCCTTTTATCCTCATCTCTTCAAGCATATCTATGGTTTTGGCAATCTCTCTCATCATCTCAATCGGCGCCTTACACGCATCAAGAGAAGCTTGTTCCATCACGCTTTCTTTTTCGGGATCGTCTTTCGGCAGGCTGTACGCCTTTTGCAGCGGCATAAATCCCTCAGCGTCCTTATCTATAAGAGCTATGAGGTTAAGCCTTGTTTTTTCAGCATCCTTTATTACCCTTTGCAAATCTTCCTCATATTGGGCGTATTTTTTTCTGCCGCTTGTAATATTGGCAACCATCGAGCAAAGTCCTGCCGCAAGAGCCCCGCAAAGAGCCGCTGCACCTCCGCCTCCGGGCACCGGAGCCTTTGACGCAAGTACTGCCGCAAAGTCTGTACATGATTTAGCTGAAAATTTATCTGACATATTCTGCCTCCAAGGGTCTTTAAATTAGATAAAAGCCGCAGGTCATTTACCCACGGCTTTTATAATACATTATTATCGCCCTAATTTCCATAGCTTTTTATTCTACAGCTTCTATAATTGCGAAAACTTCGTTCCTTATCTCTTTATTTATATCTATAGCCTGCTGCCGCGACTGCCCCACGGAATAAAAATAGAATTTAATCTTTGGTTCCGTGCCGCTGGGTCTTATTGCAAACCATGAGCCGTTTTCAAGAAAAATTCTTATCGCATTTTGCGGCGTGATATCTTCATAGCCCTTTATATAGTCAATTACCTTATCCACTTTTAGACCTGCTACATTTCCCGGAACATTATCCCTGAAATGTTTCATCATACGCTCAATTCTGTTTTGGCCTTCAATGCCCTCAAGCACTATATTGGGCTCATCTTCTGCAAAATATCCGTATTTTTCATATATATCCATTAGGACATCCCAAAGGGTTTTGCCCTGCTTTCTGTAATATGCAGCCGCCTCCGCGATAAGCATTCCGGCCGATATGCCGTCCTTATCCCTTATATCCTCACAGGCTCCGTATCCGACAGACTCCTCATATCCGAAAAGATAGGTATAACCGTTTTTATGCAGATAGGGTATCTTACCGCAAATATTCTTAAATCCCGTAAGAGTTTCGAACATCTTAACTCCATAGCTTTCAGCCATTATCGTAGAAAGAGTTGAAGTCACTATGGACTTTACCATTGCTCCTTTTGCCGGAAGAGTCCCCGCATCCTTTCTTCCTTCAAGAATATAATTAACCAAAAGATAGCCCGTCTGATTTCCGTTAAGAGGTATATATTCCCCCTCTTCGTTTCTTATCTCTATGGCAAACCTGTCTGCATCAGGGTCCGTAGCCATTAAAAGCTCCGCGCCAAACTCGCGGCCGTATTTTTCGCTCAGCAAAAATGCCTTCGGATCCTCCGGATTCGGATAACCTACAGTTGTAAAATCAGGGTCCGGCTCTGTCTGCTCCTCAACAATCCTCCAGTTGCTAAACCCTCTGTCTGTAAGCATTGTTTTAAACGGCTTTGCTCCGCATCCGTTTAACGGAGTATACACAAGCGGAATGGATAAATCGAGCTCGTCTCCCTTATGTATTGCCATCTTTTCAATTTTATCCAAATATTTTCTGTCATATTCCTCCCCAAGAAGAATGATCTTCCCGGCAGAAATACCCTCATTAAAACCGGTCTTTTTTATACCCTTCCATATATCGACTTTATTTATCTTTTCCGTCATAGAGTCTGCCACTTCGGAGGACACCTGGCAGCCGTCTTCCCAATACGCCTTATAACCGTTGTACTCTTTTGGATTGTGTGACGCAGTAATATTTATGCCGCACGCAGCCTCAAGCTCACGCACAAAAAAAGCCAGCTCCGGAGTAGCCGTGAGTTTCTCAAATATATAGACCTTTATACCGTTTGCCGCAAGAATCGCTGCCGCTTCCCTGGAAAACTCCTCCGAAAAATGTCTCGGATCATGAGCTATCACAACTCCTTTGTCTGCGTATTTTTTCCCGCAGGCACTTATATAATCAGCTATACCCTGGGTTGCCTTGCCCACGGTAAGAAAGTTCATCCTGTTTGTACCTGCTCCGATTTTACCTCTGAGTCCTGCCGTACCAAAAGAAAGGTCTTTGTAAAAACTCTCTTCCCTGTTTTTCTCGTCATCTTTCAGTTTTAAAAGGTCTTCGTAAAACGGATCTCCCTCATCCATATTTTCAAGCCAATCATTAAATTTTTCGTTATAATTCATACTCTTCCCTTTCTCTTATTGCTATACTTTTCGCAGCTCATCAAAAATCTTTCCGCAAAATTCACATTTGACGGCAGATAAAGATGAGGATAACCCCACCAGTGGTTTTCATCCGCCATCACTGCCTTATAGCCTTTGCCGTCCGATGCCTTTGTCAGTATTATATCACTTCCGTTATCTTCCGAGTCATAATAATGAAACTCATGACCGCGCACAGTCTCACCCTTTGGCAAAAATGTCTCCCTATCCGTTTGGGCACTGACATAGCCAAACCTTACAAGTTTTGATGTCTTTTGACTTTTCGAATGGATTACTCCGACCATTTTTTTACCGTCAATTTCATCCTGAAGATACATAAATCCGCCGCACTCGGCAAATGAGGGCATCCCGTCTTCTATTGCATTTTTTACGGAAAGCAGCATTGATGTATTGGCAGAAAGTTTTTCCGTATGCAGTTCGGGATAACCGCCGCCCATATAGATACCATCGGCATCCTCAGGTATTTTGTCGTCATAAATCGGCGAAAAAAATACTATACCGGCGCCTAAGCTTTCAAGCAAAGCAAGGTTTTCCTCATAATAAAAACAAAATGCTTCATCACGGGCAATTGCTATTTTTACCCTTGGGGGAAGGCTCGCCGCAATCTTTCGCGTTTTTTTACAGCCGGCTTTAGCCTCTCCCAGCAGAGCGTCTACATCCACCGTCTTACTAATCTGCTCTGCTATAAGGTCTATACGCCGGCTGATGTCTTCCACCTCTTCCGGCATCTTTAATCCCAGATGTCTGCTTTCAAATCCGCCGTCCTTTATTTTAGGCAGATATCCCATAACCAAAGTCCCGGTTTTCTCCTCTATAAGCGGTTTTATGAGTTTATAGTAGTGTCCGGAAATATTATTTAATACTATACCCTTTATAAGTCCGCCGGTGTCGTCTGCCACAATCCCACCTATCACCGATACGAGAGTTTTTCCCATTCCGCTGCAATCAGCCAGTAGTATTATCGAAAGTCCAAGCTTCTCGGCCACATCATAGCTTGAACCGCTCCTGTCTGTACCTGCCCCGTCATATATCCCCATTACTCCTTCCGTAACAACGATATCATATCCCCACGAGCCCTCTTCATATACTTTTTCCAGCATTTTCCCGTCACAAAAAAAGCTGTCAAGATTGCCGCCTGCAATCCCGAGCACCCTTCTGTGAAACATAGGATCAATATAGTCCGGTCCGCATTTAAAACTTCTGACCTTAAGATTTTTTTCTTTAAGCAGCCTAAGCAGCCCACAGGTAAACATTGTCTTACCGCTGCCGCTTTTAACAGCCGCTATCATTATACCTTTTGCCATATTAAAGTCTCGCTATCATAATCCTGTTTTCCGAAATCATCATTTTGGTGCTTCCGACATTCCGGCTTCTGTCCACCTGTACAAAGACCGCCTCTCCTTCCGGCGAAAGCAGCTGCGTGCATGCGGAAATTGTTTCCAGCGTTATGGCATTTACCACAATAACGATTTCGGGATTAATCTCTTTCAGCCGTTTTACAATCTCCCGCAGTCTGCCGCCGCTGCCTCCCACAAAAGCATGGCTCGGTCTGTCAAACTCTCCCGTATTTATATAATCCAGTATATCCGCCCTAACGCATATAACATTTTCGCATTTATGCTTTAAGGCATTTTCCTTTGTAAGCCTTATAGCCTCGGGATTTTTATCCACCGCAAAAACCTTTATCTTAGGGCTAAGATACGCAGCACTTACAGCCACAGAGCCGCTGCCGCATCCCAGGTCAAGTAAAACATCCCCTTCAGAGAGTCTGAGTTTGCCTATAGATATCTGCCTTATCTCCTGCTTGGTCATAGGGACATCTCCTCTTACAAAATCCTCATCCCAAAGCACCCTGCCGAATTCTTTTTTATCGGGGCTCGCATTTTCTATAAGCAGGGTGCAGAGCCCCTCAGCCTGCTTTACTCCGTCTGTTATCTCAAAGACACTTTCATCCGGATAAGAAAGATTTACCCCGGCATAAATTTTTAATTCTTCTTTTGAAAAATATTTTTCCAGAAGTCTTATGCTCTCTTTTACCTGCTCCGCTCCGGATGTGAGCACATAGGTTTTTTCATTGTATTTTACCGCAAATACAAGTTCCGCATCCTTGTCCTTTCTTCCGTGCATGGATATAATCGCAGCATCATCATAGGATTTTCCCAGCACTGACGCAAGATAGCTCACACATGAAATACCCGGAATAACCTTTATATCTATGTCTTCTTTTTCAGCCGCCTTTAAAAGTCTGGCGCTGCCACTGTAAAATCCCGCATCACCCGAGAACAAAACAGTTATTTTATTGCAGCTTTCAAAATAGGGTTTTATTTTTTCGTAGGTATATACCTCAGCCGTATCCCGTCCCTTTACATTGGCAATGAGCCTTGGCGCTCCGCAGACAATATCGCTGCTTTCTATCTCTGCTTTTATTTCTTCTGTTAAAACATATCCCATGCCGCAACCGGCTATAACTAATTTTTTCATTTATATCCCCTTGGCGTAACCAGTTTTCCCTGCAATAGCTTTGTTCCGGAATTACCCACAAAAACCGTTGTAAACATATCAATATCTGCCTCTGCCACCTCGCAAAGCCTGCCTGTGAAAACCTCTTCGCCCTCTCTTCCGATATTTTTTACATAGCCTGCCGGTCTGTCCTTTTCGACGCCTGCCTTATACAATATCTCAGCCGCTTTTTTTATATAGTCTTTTCTGGCCTTACTCTGAGGATTGTATATAGCAAGGACAAAATCTCCCTCCGCTGCCGCTCTAAGCCTTTTTTCTATGATTTCCCATGGAGTAAGGGCGTCGCTCAGACTCACCACACAAAAATCATTTGTAAGAGGACTGCCAAGTTTTGCAGCTCCGCTTACTGCCGCCGTTATCCCCGGTACTACCACAATATCCGTATCGCTCCCTGCCGCCATCTCGTAAAGCAGACCGGCCATACCATAAACTCCGGCATCCCCGCTTGAAACCACGGCAACTGTCCGTCCCCCGGCGGCTTCGCTAATGGCCATCCGGCATCTTTCCTTTTCCTTCCTCATTGGCGTGCCTATCTGCTTTTTCCCCGCAAACTCTTCCGGCAACAGCCCAAGATACACAGGATAACCTACAATAACATCGCTCTCACTAAGCGCCCTCCTACATTCCGCAGTCATCATATTTTCGCTTCCCGGGCCTATGCCCACAGCATAAATTCTGTTCATTATTTCTCCTTTTAATTTTTTGAAGATGAAGAATAATATGTACTTGTCGCGTATTCTCCCTCATAGTCTTCGATTAAATATGACGAACCGTCCGCATAATCAATATTAATTCCCGGCTGAATATTCGGCATATATACACAGTACTTAAGATTTGCCCCATCCGGTTTCTTACTATAGATGCTGTCAAGAGAAAGCGCCTCCATAAGCACCCCCGACGGCACAAGATTTTCTCCTTCATATACCGGAGTAACCCTGTATAAAAGTCTGCCGTTTTCATTGGATTTCACATAGGAAAGAGCCTCCTCCTCGTAAGGCAGCATAAGAGACGCATTAAGATATCTCGTACCGGTAAAAATGTTTCTCTCGCTCGTTTCCCCTCCAAGGGCATACATTAGAGCATGGCTCCTGTTGTAGAGGTATTCACCTTCTATATATTCCGAGCCGTATTTGACCTGGTTCCATCCCGCCGGATATATATTATGCAGGGTATCCGAATCGTTCCTTTCTCCCGTGGGTAAATCCGCGTAATTAATACTTGCCATAACACCGTTTGCCCTTCCTAAAGCATCAAGCCCGTCGTAGTCTGTAAAAGAACCCTGTTTCGCTCTTTCTATTTCATCATCCGTAAAGTACGGCTCTCCATCATTTAATGTCGTATAATCGGTATAATCTGCTCCGTCATATAGAGGTATATCATCCAAAGAAAGGTCTGAAAGTTCTGCATCCGAAGTGGCAGCCGGCGTAATTCCGTATTCTGTTTTCAGATAGGTCTGTGCAAACCCGCAGCAAATAAATATGATTAAGGCCAAAACAAGGCTAATTTTATCCTTTTTCTTCATTTGTTTCCTTCCTATCGACCGGCTTTTATTTTTGCAAGCGCCAGCGTAATACCGTCATATGATGTTTTTTTGCGGATAATCTCTCCGCCTTCTCCGGCTGCAATAAGGGCTGCCCTCTCGCAAACATTATCTGTGCCGACAGTTTGCCTCACAAACTCCGAAGACGAGAAATCTCCCTCTAGAGCCATCAGCTCATCTGCGGTGTATGTCAAAAAAGGAGCTCCGATACTTTTTGCAAGGGCGATTATCCCCTTTTCATCCTTCTTAACATCAATGGATGACACTGTCAGGATATCCTCTTCGGCTGCCCCGGCCTCTGCCATAAATGCCTCAAACGCCTGCCTTATTCTAGCGAAGGTTTTCCCTTTTTTACTGCCGATGCCAAGTACCAGTCTTTTGGGTTTCAGAATAAGAGCATCCCTTGTTTCATCATCTCTGTCGGTAATTATTATATCAGGATTATCCATATAATAGTCTGCCTCTTTTACGCACCCTGCCGGTGCAGACTCTATATACAACCGCCCGTCTTTTATTTCAGGCGCGACCGACATTAAAACAGTTTCTCCCTCAAGCGCCTTTGCCGATACCGTCTTTATTCTCTGAGGATTTACTATACGCAGCCCCATATGACCGGCAAATACATCCACCGCAAAACAGCCGTTTATATCGGTGGCGGTTGTTATCACCGGCTCTCCTCCGATTTTTTCAGCCAGGCGCAGAGCCAAAGCATTGGCACCTCCTATATGACCCGACAAAACAGGAATAACATATCTGCCCGTCTCATCAATTGCTATAACCGGGCAGTCCTTTGTTTTATCTTTTATATAGGGAGCGATTTTCCTGACAGCTATCCCAAGGGCTCCAATAAAAACAAGAGGTGTTTTTTCATCAAATGCAGACTTTACAAGAGCGCTGTTGCACTCTTTCTTTTCATACAGTTCAATTTCCTCATCCGGAAAAGCTGCTGCGATATCCGCCGCAAGCTCCCTTCCTTTTGTTGTAAACGATATTACTCTAATTGTCATTTAATTTTCTGTACTCCGTTTCAAATTTCGGGTCATAAAGCTTTGACAGGCTGTATCTTCCGGGCGAAACCGCTTCTCCCACAAGTATAACCGCTGTTTTTTTGATACCGTTTTCTTTTGCTGCCCCGGCGAGAGTTTTCACACTGCAAATAACAGACTTTTCCTCCTGCCATGATGCCTTATAGACTATTGCCGCCGGAGTATTCGGAGCATACCCTCCGTTTATAAGCCTTTCTGAAAGTTCCTCAAGCATCCCTGCGCTTAAATATATTGCCATTGATGTGTTGTGCGAAGCAAATGCCTCTATGCTCTCTTTTTCAGGCACCTTTGTTTTGCCTTCCATCCTCGTTATTATAAGAGACTGACTCACATCAGGCAAAGTATATTCCATGCCTAGAGAAGCCGCAGCGCCAAATGCAGCGCTTACCCCCGGCGTAATGTCATATTCTATACCAAGCTGCTCAAATTCGTCTATCTGCTCTCTGACAGCTCCGTATACGCTCGGGTCTCCGGTATGCAGCCTGACCGTGGTCTCGCCTTTTTTTTCCGCTTCTTTTACCGCATCTATAACCTCATCAAGCGTCATATATGCGCTGTTCATTACCCTGCAGTCTTCTTTGGCATATTCTAAAAGCTCGGGGTTTACAAGCGAGCCGGCATATATGATAAGATCCGCTTCTTCTATATGTTTTTTCCCTCGAAGGGTTATTAAATCCGGTGCTCCGCATCCGGCTCCTACTATATGTACCATATCATCTTTTTTCCTTTATTTTTTTGACAAAAGATTCAGCTCCGGCCGTCTTCGCGAGGAGTCCGTGCATCCTCGAATACAGTATTATTTCTATATCGATATCTGCCTTCGCCCTCATATGATATTCTATCATATCAAGCAGCCGTTTCATAACCTTCTCCTTAATGCCGATACGCGAAAGTATATTTACCGCCTCTTCGGTTGTGGCAGCCTCCATTATTTCATTTTTTTGCCCGTCGCCCAGCTCACCTGCCGCTCTGACTATCGCTTCCATACGCCTGTCTCCGTATTTTGAATGCGTATTCATTACGCCGAGAGCCACCTTTGACAGTTTTCCTATATGTCCGACAAACAGTACTCCCTTAAAGCCTAAAGTGTTTGCCATATCAAGCACATCTCCGACAAAATCCGAACACTTTACGCTCATATCCTCGCTTAATCCGTATTCGTCCTTAATAAAATCCCTTCCGTAATTTCCGGGAGTAAGGAGGATGTACTCCTTGCCGAGAGCTTTTTTTTGCTTCATTTCAAGAAAAATGGTGTGAAGGAGTGCTCTCTCACTCATGGGTTCAACCACTCCGCTTGTCCCTATAATTGATATTCCACCCTCTATACCAAGTTTGGAGTTAAATGTCTTTTCAGCCAGTTTATTCCCTTCCGGCACATATATTATAACGCTTAACGCGCCGTCATATCCGTATTTGCCGGTTACCTTTTTTATCTCGGATGTAATCATTGCTCGCGGCACCGAATTAATGGCTGCATTACCCACCGGCTGGTCAAGTCCCGGCTTTGTGACTCTCCCCACGCCCTCGCCGCCGTCTATTACTATTTCCCCGTCCATACCCTCTTTAATATATCCAACCCTTGCGTAGATAAGGGTTCCGTTCGTCACATCCGGGTCATCTCCGGAATACTTTCTTACAGCGCAGCTTGCCCATTTATTATTAATAACTGCGTCATGTATCTCCGCATGAAAAGGGATACCCTTGGGAGTCATTATCTCTATTTCTTTTATTTCTGCCTGCAAAAAAAGCATTGTTGCTGCCGCCCCCGCTGCTGCTGCAGCACAGCTGCCTGTAGTAAATCCGGTTTTCATTCTACCCTCTTGCTATCTTATAAAGTACGGCATTTATTATCGCTGCCGCCACATTACTGCCGCCTTTCCTGCCTTCATTAACTATATAAGGCACATCACACTGCATTATCAGTTCTTTAGATACCTCAACATTAACAAATCCCACGGGAACGCCCACTATAAATGAAGGTTTAATTTTTTCTTCTTTCATCATATCATAAAGCGTTACAAGCGCTGTTGGAGCATTTCCAACAGCAATTATAACAGGTTTGTCAAGCCGAGAGGCTCTCTCCATGCAAACTGTTGCCTTTGTAGTGCCTCTTTTTTTTGCTTCAATTGCGACTTCCTCATCGCCCATAAAA
>CAJOOU010000078.1 GCA_905236735.1 uncultured Eubacterium sp.
CCCGTAGACTTATCCACGGTAACATCTGCCGCATACCAGCTGTCACCAATCCTGACCGCGTTCCATGCATGGCGCTCCGACTTGCCTGATTCATCCGTATAAGTTCCTGTTATAACGCGGCAGGAAATTCCTGCCTCCATGCAAAGCCTGTAAAATAAAAGACAATACCCCTGGCAGGCCGCCGTATGATAATAAAGAGCCGAATATGCGGTATTCTTTAAATAATTGTTTTCTTTTAATTTATGCACCGTATCATACGAAACCGTGTCATAAATGTATTCGTAAATACATTTTGCGGCCTCATATTCGTCCATATCCAAAAGCCCGTTTTCCCGGATTATCCTGTCAACTTCATCGTCTACATATTCTTCCTGATAAAGATAGGTATAATAATCCGGAGTGATAACCAGCTCATACTCGTATATCATGCCTTTCTTTCGGACGCTGCAGCCTAAAGTGTATCCCCCGTTTTGGTATCTTATATAGTCTCCCTCATCCGCAGAGCCGGTCTCTTCCATTGCCTCTTCTATAAGTCCGGCGGCAAGATCTTTAAGGCCTTTATTATCGTTTACCCTTGCTCTAAAGGTAAGGGTGATATTTTGAGCTCTGTGTTTATAGCCGTCTCTTATTGCGCAAACAACATCACTTCTATTACCTATCTCAAAACTGTCATATTTTTGAGATGCAAAAGATATGAGTATCAAAAACACAAGAACGGCAACTGCCCTTAGTGCCCTCTTTTCCATATCACAGACCTGTTTGACTTTACGAGAAGATCATCTATATTTATACCTGCCGGACAGATATTTCTGCAGGCAAGGGATTTGCCGCATCCGCCGTAAAAATGTTTTTCATAGTTTTTTGATGCGCCCCCGCCCGATATCTTTTTATAATAAGAGACCGCTGCGGCCGCCCCGAAAAAGCTGCTTTCGATATGCCAATTGGGACATACCTCGAGGCAAAGTCCGCACAAAAGACATCTTGAGGCATCATAAAGATCGTCCTCATCCTCATCGGATGATTCCTTTTTATCTCTGTAGAGCTCCATATCTTTAAGGTTTTTTTGTAAAACGCTTCTGTCTGTTCTAAGATCCGCTATAAGAGGGAATTTTTTAAGAGGCTCTAATGTAAGCTTTTTATAGTCTCTCAAAAAGCTGTCACAGGCAAGGCCGGGCCTGCCGTTTATCACCATGGCGCACGCTCCGCATCTTTTCTGCAGGCAGCTTGAATTCCAGTCTATGGGCCTTGTTACTTTCCCGTCTGCATTTATTATCTCATCGGATAAGTTAATGTTTTTCAGCATACCCGCGACGGTTTCCGAACTGTCTTCATATTCATAAAGAAATTTTTCAAAGGAATTACTTCGTTTTATGTAAACTTCTATCTTCAAATTCCCACCTCCTTATCTGCCATAAGAGATCTTTACTTCTTCTCCGAGATAAGATGCCATGGTCATATGCCTGTTATTATCATCCGAATAAGGATGATCGCTCCTGTAATGAGCCCCTCTGCTCTCTTTTCTGTATAGCGCAGACATAACTATGGCCTGAGCAAACAATTTCATCTGTTTTTCTTTTCTTGATGCAGCGGTTTGGTTTTCTATCCTTGAAAGTCCGCCCAAAAGCCCGTCATTATCCCTTGCGACAGAGAGGCTTTCGCAGAGCGCAGATGAGATATTTTTAAGAAATTCTTTTCTTATAATGCCGCCATCTGCAGTCTCTGACGATTTTACGCCGGAAAAAGATGACGCTTCCAAAAGCGCGGTTTTGGCCGCGCGGTAGCCTCCGTACACGGCCCCTAAAAGAGAGTTGCCTCCCAAACGGTTCGCTCCGTGATAAAGGGATGTACATTCTCCTGCCGCATAAAGATGACCTTTATTTGTATGGTGGTACATGTCGCAATTAATACCTCCCATAAAATAATGTATCCCTTCCTTTACCGGAACAGGCTCTTTTGACGGGTCTATACCGAGATAATATTTTATCTCCTCGCAAAGATCCGGAAGCTTTTTGTCAAGCACAGATTTGTCTATCCCTGTCATATCGAGGTAGACCTGTCCGTATTTTTCTCTGATAAAATACATCTCACGGCTTACCACATCCCTTGGCATCAGGTTCTTAAGCTCAGGATATTTTTCTTCCATAAAATAATATTTTTCGCCGTCTTTTTTTACAAAAAGTCTGCCGCCCTCTCCTCTTGCGGCCTCTGATATAAGCATCCTTTTTCCGGAAATCTTTACGGTGGTCGGATGATACTGTATCATCTCGAGATTGGAAAACTCCACGCCCCTGAAAAAAAGTCCGGCAGATACATTCCCGTTATTTAAGGTGCTGCCTGTCGTCGCGGAGCCAAAATACCCGGCAAAAGAGCCGGATGCCGCAATAACAGGGCCTTCGAAAAACACTCTTTCTCCTGTATTTATATCCTTAAAAAAAGCTCCGAGGCATTCATTTTCCTTTATTAAAATATCATCATATTCCATATAAGAAAAACGCTCTATAAGCCCCTTTATCTCATATTTGCGGGCTTCGTCGCAAAGAAAGCTCACCAAAGACTTGCCGGTGCTGCTTTTTACATAGGCCGTCCTTTTTTTCTTCTGTCCTCCGAAATTCCTGAGGACTATCTTTCCGTTTTCCCTGTGGAAGGGCACTCCGAGGGATGCAAGATATAAGACGGTGTTCGGCGCATTTTCGGTAAGATCTCTTACCGCCTCCTCATCGGCTATATAACATCCGCCTTTAAGAGTGTCATCAAAATGCTCCTTAGCAGTATCACCCTCGCCCATGGTATCAAGAGCGGCGTTTATGCCGCCCTCTGCCAGATTGGACTGGGCTCTTTCGGATATATCGTTTGAAATAAGCCGTACCTTCTGCCCCGACTCAGCGCAGCATATGGCTGCGCTAAGCCCCGCAAGACCGGCTCCCACAATATTTATAACGCACATTAAAAAAGCCACCTCACATAATAGATCACAAATCCCAAAGCTCCGAAAAAGCAGACGGCCGATATCACAAAAAGGATATCCGGCGCATAAGGTTTCAGCCTCTTTGCTCCGAGAGCTATCAAAAGGGGATTAACATTAAGGATGATATGGATAAGCATGGATATGACAAGCAAAATATTTACCGCAAGCGCCGCCTCATCAAAGACAAAAAGCCTGAAAGCCCCGGACGAATTTACATATCCCATAAATTCCATCATATGGCAAAATATCAGCATCATAAGCGCAAGCCCCGAAAGCCTTACGGCGAGAAATTTTTTATTTTCTCTGATATAAAAGACGCCGGATTTTTTTGCGGATATAACGGTTTTTGCCGTAAGGATCACACCGATCAGGGCATGCAGCAGAGTAAAAATTATAAGACCGTATGAGACCGCGCTCGAAAATATCCCGCCGCCCGAGTATATTCCGGTCATCTGAAATGTGCCGATTATGGCATGTATCACAAAAAGCAGCATTATTGCCGCAGAAAGCAGCGCATTTATCTTTCTCAATCCTCTTCCTCCGTTCTGACCTTTATAACTGCAGAGCTCTCCTTATCAGCAAGGCTTTCGGCTCCGTATGCCTCATAATATTCCTCTGACATTATAAATACATCATATCTGCCCGCCTCCGCCTTGGACAAAAGAAAGCTTCCTTCTCCCTCCACTACGGTCATCTGATTTTCTCCGAGTCTTGAGCTAAAGCTTTCGGCGCACTCTGCGGCAGACTCATCCGAAGATATCACATAGCAGGTTATATCCTCAAATACCATGGGAAATTCGCCGTTCGCAAAATAATCCTCCCATGCCAAAAGCGCCTCTTTATCGGTATGTTTTTCGGTATTTATAAAAACATAAAAAATCCCCGAGGGCTGACTTACAATAACGGATGCAGAGCTAACAGCATCCGCATCCGTCATAAAATAAGGCGACCTTATAAAAGGCACTGCAATTATAAGAAAAAGTACCGCCCCAGAAATCAAAATATGTTTATAAGCCCCTTTCAACGCTTACTCCTTTGCCTGCGAAAGCGCATCTTTTACGGCTTCGGTAAACTCATTATAGTTTATCGTCGCTCCGCTTATAGCATCTATGCCGTCAAGACTGCCGTTTGCAACGAGCATATCCGCATACTCATCGCAGGCCGCAACAGCTCTCTGAGCCTTATTGTAGTAGTCCTTATTCTTTATCTGACCATCCTCTTTTCCGTAGTCTTCGCCCTTTAAAGTGCCGTCGATCTCGTAGGTCTTAAATTCGCACTCAGTGATAAGACCGCCCTCTATGGTAATGTTTACGACGCCGTATCCGTTGCCGTCTTCCGAGCCGTCTTCGTTTTCATATACTTCACTTGTGCCCTCATAGCTGCCGTCGGCATAGCTTACATTACTGTCCCCGCAGCCGGCAAATGCAAAAGATACTGCAAATAATGCTGTAAGAAACATAAATCTTTTTTTCATTCTAAGCCTCCGTTATTCCAATGTGATATGTTTGAGTTTTCCGGTAAAGTTGGGGTTAATGCTTTCATGATCAACCCTGCCGTTTCTGAGGACTATCGTCCTTTGAGCGACCTCCGCAACCTCCGGGTTATGTGTAACAACTACAAGCGTCGTGCCTTCTTCGTGAAGTTTTCTGAAAAGGTCAACCACTATCTCCTCGTTTGCCTCGTCAAGGTTACCTGTGGGCTCATCCGCAAGTATTATCTCGGGATAATTTATAAGAGCTCTGGCAACACATACCCTTTGCTGCTCTCCTCCGGAAAGCTGGGTGGGATAGTGCTTTGCCCTCTCCAAAAGCCCCACTCTCTCAAGAGCCTCCAGGGCTTCCTTTTCATCCGGCATACTATGATAATACTGTGCCAGCATAACATTTTCAAGTGCCGTAAGATAACTTACCAGATGGAACTGCTGAAAGATCAGACCTATTTTATCCCTTCTGATGTTGGTAAGATTTTTGGCACTCTCTCCCGCTATATCAACTCCGTCCAAAAGTACCTGACCTTCGCTTGCTTTATCCAGAGCGCCTATGATGTTCATCATAGTACTCTTTCCCGAACCCGAAGGTCCCATTATAGCTACCCACTCGCCCTGTTCGACTTTAAAGTTTACCTTGTCAAGGGCATGCAGATCTCCGTATATTTTAGAAACATCCTTAAGTTCCAAAAGACTCATCTTTTACTCTCCTTTCAGTACCAGCGCCGGATCGACTTCTGTAGCGCTTCTTATCGGTATAAGGCACGCAATGCCCGTAACTAAAACTGACGCGACTATTGTTATGGGTATCAGCACTACCCTTAAAGATATCGAGCTGTTAAACACGGACAATGATACGGCCTGTGCAAATAAAAATCCCAAAAAGGCTCCGGCAAGTCCTCCGGCCGCGCCCAGCATAAGTCCCTCGCCCATAAACTCGGCGATTATGCTCGCATTGGATGCTCCGAGCGCCTTTCTAAGGCCTATCTCTTTTCTTCTCTCAGCCACAACTGCCGTCATCGTGGTCGCCACGCATATCATGGTAAGCGCAAGGACAACCACTGTAACAAGAAGCACAAGAGCCTGAAGTTTTCCGAGCACCGTGGTCTCGGATTCCGTGACTCTCTTTACAAGTCTTGCATTAAGAGCCTCCACATTATCGCTGATCTTTTCCGCATAAGCCGAAAGCTCATCGGATGTGGCCGATATGGATACCTCACATATATCATAGGTGGTTTCTTCCATGGTAAGAGTCTCCATATCCGATGTATTCATATACACATAGTCTTCCTCGCTTCCGCCGGTATCAAGGATGCCGGTTACCGTAAAATTCAAATAATTATCCGGCGTTTCCTCGTCTGCATCTTCGGGCGTATATGTCAGAGTGACCGAATCTCCCACAGACAGTCTGTAGGTATCCGCAACATTTTCACCTATCATTATCTCACCGTCAGATGCCGGCCACTCTCCTGTGACCATCCAAAAAGGGCTGGTCGCTTTTGCGCCCTCCATATCGGTTGCCGCCGCCATAACGCCTATATCGTTTATCCTGACGTTTTCATACCTGTATGGAGCTATACCCACAAGCTCATCCTCATCAATATAAGAGGCTGCCTTTTCAACATCATCTGCGGTAAAATACTCATCCTCAGCGGTAAATATCATATTCGCGCCGTAATTTCTAAACTGCGCTCCCATCTGTCTTGGTACATCAACATAAATGGTAATAAGCCCCGACAGGATAGTAGCTCCTATCGCAATAGCCAGAAGAGCTATCACCATTCTGGAACGTCTTCTTATAAGGGATGCCGTGACCATCCTGAAATACATTGTTCTTCTTTTCATGTCTACCTCCCGTGAAGCACTTCCGTAGGTTTAAGTGAAAGCAGCATACGGATCGCGGGTATCGAACCTATAAGCGTAACTGCCGCCACAAGCACGGCAACAACAGGCACTACCATAGGTCTTATTGATATTGCCGATGAAAATACCGTGTGTCCTATTATCTGCGCAAAGCCAAGTCCCGCGAAAAATCCAACTATGCCGCCCAAAACCGCGGTACACATTATTTCGGTAAGTATAAGGCCGGTTATCGCGCCGTTATGCGCGCCTATGGCCTTCATAAGACCTATTTCGCCGCTTCTTTCCATAACACTTGCAGTAACAAGATTGCATATACCAAGAGCCGCTCCGACCATGGAAAGTATGGTTATGAGCACCATAAGAAGCTGAGTCTTATCGAGGATCTGTCCTTCCGAATCCGCCACCTGTCTTACTGCAGAAGCCACCGAATCCGTGATGACCTCCTGAATCTGATAGCAGATAGAGCTGACATACGCCGTGCAGTACCAGACCTCATACTGTGCTACGGAAAGGGAGCTCGGATCTTTCGCCGCCTTTTCAGCCAGCTCATTATCCGGTGTGGTAAGAGCGGATACCTCTATGGAGTCAACGCATCCGTCAAGTCCCGCCAGCTCCTGCGCATCGTCAAGAACAGTATAGATATAATCATCTTCTTCTCCGCCGGCGTCAAATATGCCCTTTACCGTAAATTCAAGGCTTGCCTCAGAGCCTTCAAGAGTTATAACATCTCCGGCGGATATGCCTTCAGACTCAGCAAGAGCCGTTCCTACCATGCATACATGGCTGCCCTCATCCGCCTGCTCATCTATCCAGTCGCCTTCGGTTATATCCCACCAGCTCCTCAGAGACGTTACTCCGGCATCAAGCTCTTCTCCTGTCGGAAGTTCCATATGGTGATTAAACCATGTGCCTTCCACCTGTACGTCCTTTTCGCCGTTTAAAGCAGCCTCTGCCGCAGTAAACGGGGCATAGTCCACGATATTGAATGCCCAGAATATTGTCTTTATATTACCAAGCTCATCTTCCCTAAGATACGCTCCGGATACATTCTCTCCGTCAACATCGTAAAGCTCGTTTATGACCGAGGCATCCTTAGGCACGACAGTGATATTGGCACCGTATGCCTTAAGTTCCTCGTTTACTTTATCGCTGACATCAAACATAACGGAAAGCATGGCCGTAGCAAGAGAAGATCCCAAAGCTATGGTAAAGGCTATCATAAGCATTTTTTTCCATTGGCGCAAAAAAGCCTTTGCGATCATTCTGATAAACATAACTACTTAAACTCACTTTCATATTCTAAAAGTCCCTCAATCGGAACTATGATCTGTCCGTTTGATATTTCATAAGGAATAACTATAGGGTTGCACCCACCCTTAAAACCTATGGTATTGATGTTCATAACAACATCACAGAGGTTGCATACAACCTGTCCGTCTTTTTCGTAATATCCGGTTTCACCGCATATATCGCAGGCGTCAAGTCCCACTCCGTAGGATGATGAATTGGGTTTCTTTATGACAATAAATCTGATATCCGTGCCATCTTCCGTAGTATATGCGAATCTGTGAAGATGTCCGTCAGAAACAAGTTCAAACGGAACATATACATTCTCATCATCAAAATCCGTCTCTTCTATGGGTGATAATACGACCTCATGGGTATTCATGGCTTCTACGACCGTTATATTAAGAACAGATAATACAAAGCATACGCCAAAAGCCACGGACCACCTTCTTATATTCCTTTTGCCCGCCTTTATCCTCCTAAGCTGCGCGGGATTTTCGTAAGGTTCGTCAAGCTTAAAGCTTTTTACGAAAAGCACTGCCGCGCACAAAGCCACTATTATAAGTGAGAGCGCAAGGAAAAGGTCGCTGTGATTTTTTACAAAAACAATATAAGTAAATACGGCGTGATTGGATACTATTATTCTTCTCTGCTGGAGCACAGACAATATACCCGCAACATCTTTAAGACCTATTAACAAAAACTCCAGGCCAAGCATAAGCTTTATATTTTTTGTTCCTGCCTTTTCTCCGGTGCGTTTTGATGCAAAAAACAAAACCACCGCGAGTATGACTCCAAAGATAACTCCTATCATATTGACAAGAAAATCCGTTGAAAGGACGGTCTTTTCGGACTGGTATACCTGCTGTGGATATCCGAAAAGGTCGGGAAAGGCTCCGATGATAATATCAAGGGAAGCTATCCCCAAAAATATCCATCCCAAAATGCCCGCTTTCTTATCTTTAAACGCATCAAGCGAAAATACCATAAATAATATAAAGGATATAACACCTGTTATGTATACGACCATATTTAGATTGGCAGAATTTACCATATTGGTGTTATTTTCAAATACAGATATTATAAATGCCGCAATAAAACCGGCTATGGTCAGGGCATTAACCGTTATTTTTTCTTTCCGCCTCGCCGCGCCCGTTTTATTTGCAAAAATAAGACCGAGTATTACGGCCGCAGTGACTATTGCCCTTGTGGTTAAAATAAGGTATGTAAGCATATTTTCCTCTTTCTTTTAAACGCACTATCACGGCACGCCAAAAGCGCCCCGTGACATGCTAAATACCTCTCGGTTTTTTCAGTCGCTACATTGCGACTGAGATAAGATCTTTACTCAAGACCCTGGAAATCCCATCCTTCATATGTGTATGAAAGGTTTCCGTCTGCGAAGTGCTCTGCAAGAGATCCTCCGGGACCTGTGAGGGAATCAGAGTGGATAAGATATCCGTTCTCGCCCGGGCTGTGGACAGTAATGGTAAGGTTGTATGTACCCGGATCAAGATTGATGTTTGCTCCGTAGTGAGGACCGTCAGATGCTGCCATTTCCATAAATGTACCTGAAACAACATCATTTCCGTCTGTGTCTGTAATAGCATAATCTACCGTAAGGTAAGGTACCCAGTCACCAACACCGTATCCAAGGTCATTCTCAAGTGCCGAGATATCAGCCTCGATGTGGATGTCATAATCCTCAGCTGTGTATGATGTAGACTCGTTCTCCATCGGTACTGCCTGGAAATAAACTGCTGATAAGTTAAGGAAGTCAAGCTCAACATCCTCAAAGATCGGGTTCTCTTCGAAACCGGCGTCTGCGCCGTCGGCTGCAGCATCCTCTTCTACATCAACATCAACCGTCTCTTCGGTTGTTTCTTCATTTGATGCGGAGCTGTCTGACCCGCATCCGGTAAGAGCCATTGCAGCGATCATGCTCGCTGTAAGTAAAAGTGCCAATGTCCTCTTTTTCATATTAATATTTCCTCCTTATGAAATAAGATATATCTATATGAAGACCTTTCGGCCCGCATATCAAAATTATTCGCCGTATCCGGCTTTTGCAGCCTCTTCGCGAAGCTTTTTGTTCTTTTTGAGCTGCCATATAAATACTACTATAGTTATGACTAAAAGAATAAGCTGCGGGAATACGGTCTGGTCACACGGGTATATACCAAGTACTTCAAGCACAGAATTTGACGGTATCCATGATACGGCAGGCGATGATGTCATTGTAATGACATCTCCTTCTATAAGCTCCTTTATTCCTGCGCCAAGGAATGATATCGACATTATAAACATCAGCACGCTTGTGCCAAGGAAAAAGGGTTTGAGCGGTATCCTCAGACTCATAAACCTTATGGCAAGATATACAAACACAAGGCAGATGCAGCCTATTATAAATCCGAGCCATACCATATTGATGTTTGATCCGGCAAGGAGAGGCTGGTAGAAAAGGATAACCTCAGCGCCCTCTCTGTATACCGCCAAAAACGCTGTGAAAGCAAGGGCAAATGCACTGCCTTTTTCCGAGCCTTTTTTAAGCTGGCTCTTTATATAAGCATCCCACGCTTCGGACTCTGATTTTGATACCATCCAGTTTGAAACCCAGTACAATACCACAACCGCTATAAGTGCCGTAACACCTTCTATCACTTCCTGCGATGCGCTGTTTGCAAGTTTTAATAGGTTGAGAGCCCATGCCGACACGAAGCTGAGCAAAATACCGACTATAGCTCCTATATATACCATGCGAAGCTGACGCTTCTTTTCGGCCTCTTCAGTTGTCATCTTGGTAAGATACGCTATTATGGCGCCGACTACAAGGATAGCCTCAAAACCTTCTCTGAGGATTATGGTAAAGCACGCTATAAATGTAGCAACTCCCGCCGAGCGTGTGGATGTCTCCGTTCCGTCGTCTGATACTCCGTCAAGCTTGTTGGCGTCCGTGCGGATCATGGTGCGAAGTATATCCACTTCTTTATCAAACTCATCTGTCGAGCCGCCGTTTTTGGTCACGGACTTGCAAGCCGAAAACTGCAGCTCCACCTCGGATTTTCTTGCTCCGGAAATATATCCCATGGCATTTCTTTCAAATCCTGTGGTCTCATAATATCCGTAGTATCCGTCGTTTACGCAGTTATACGCGCCCTCGGCGTCACCTTCGGCATATTTTTCTTTGGCAGCTTTAAATACCTCCGACATGGCGTCGGCAACATCATTCCATTTTTCAACTGTCTCGGAAAGACCTGCAGCCGCCGTATATTCAGCCCAAGTGGAATAGTACTGCTCGGCAAAAAGCTCTGTTGCCGCCGTATCCGTCTCTTCTATTATATCTACTTCTTCTTCGACTCCGTCGAGCTTGTTTGCCGATACCCTGAGGTCTGCCACAAGGACATCCGCAGCAGTCTGAAGGTCATCCGAAGAACCTGAGTCTCTTATTATGGAATTGCACTCCGCAAAATCCGATTCGACTGTTTTCTTGCTGGCACTCGGAAGTGACTTTTGCATCTCTATCTTAAGTCCCGATTTTCCCCAGTAGCTGTTTTTGGCAACGCTTATCATATCAAGCGCTCCGTCGGCGTCTCCGCCCTCATATGTGCTTACGACATTTCCCATAACGGATTCTATGGCATCTACCACTTCATTCCATGTATAGGAAGTAAGTCCGGCAGCGTCCGCATAGGAATTCCATGAATCATAGTAGTCATCCGCAAAAACATTTAAAACTCCAATATTTAAGCACATCAATAATGCAAGCATAAAAGCTGCAGACTTTATTGATATGTTTCTCAAAGAGCCATTTAATTTATTCATCATCACATCTCTTTTCCATATTTTTTAATTAGTTACGACTAACCGATTTTAGCACAATATGTAGTTAATGTAAACCTGATTACAAACATTTTATTGATGTTTTTTTATCATTAACCGATGTTGTTGACATTTATTCTCATAAAGTATATAATGGCTGAGATTAGAAAAACCTAACTATATTATATTTCATTTGAGAGGAAATTTATGACACTTAACGAAGCAGTGCTCGGCAAAGAGTATATCATTAAATCGGTAAATACCGAGGGTGATGAAGAAATCGAAAGCTTTTTATTTTCGCTCGGCTGCTACAGCGGCGAAACCATTACGGTGGTAGATAAAAAGACAAATCTCGTAGTGTCCATCAAGGATGCAAGATACAACATCGACCCGGATCTTGCCGGTGCCATAGAAATTGAATAAGGTTTTTGCCTTAATTTAGACTGTGCAATATATATGCCTGTAATATGTGACTAAAGTCAGATTTACCGGCATTATATTTTGCCAGATAGTTAGGTTTTGCTAACAAAAGTAAGTATACTAATGTGTAAGGAGGAATTCGTTATGAGAATTGCGCTTACCGGTAATCCGAATAGTGGTAAGACTACTATGTATAACGCATTAACAGGACGAAGTGAGAAAATCGGTAACTGGGCAGGTGTTACCGTGGACAAAAAAGAAAGTCCAATCAAGAAGGCATACAACGACTCTGCCAAGGAACTTATAGCAGTCGACCTTCCGGGTGCATATTCAATGTCACCATTTACATCTGAGGAAAGCATTACAAGCGGATATGTAAAGAATGAGCATCCCGATGCCATTATCAACATTGTCGATGCAACAAACCTCAGTCGAAGCCTCTTTTTCACCACTCAGCTTTTAGAGCTCGGTATTCCGGTGGTCGTGGCTTTGAATAAAAACGATGTCAACGACAAAAAAGGCAATAAGATTGACGAAGCAAAGCTTTCGGAAAAACTCGGCTGTCCTGTAATCAAAACAGTATCTATTACAGATACAGGTCTTAGCGAAGTGGTAAAAGCTGCTGCAAAGCTTGAAGGACAGACTCAGAAAGCGCCTTATGTTCAGGGTGATATAGACCTCACCGATAAAGCTGCTGTAGAGGCAGCCGACAGAAAGCGTTTCGACTTTGTAAACGGTATCGTTAAAGAAGTAGAAAACCGCAAGGTTCTCACCAAAGACAAAACAACAGGTGATGCTATAGATAAGGTAATTACAAATCCTGTTCTCGGTATCATCATCTTCGCAGCAATAATGTGGGTAGTATTTTATGTATCACAGTCAACATTAGGTACATGGCTTGCAGATATCCTCGTAGGCTGGATAGAAGCCTTCCAGGGCTGGGTAGGCGATATGATGGCGGATGCCAATCCTCTCCTCTATGCCCTCCTTGTTGACGGTATTATAGGTGGTGTAGGTGCCGTTGTAGGTTTCCTTCCTCTCGTTATGGTTATGTACTTCCTCATTGCCCTCCTCGAGGACTGCGGATATATGTCAAGAGCCACAGTTGTACTTGACCCGATATTCAAGCGTGTAGGACTTTCAGGTAAATCCGTTATTCCTATGATTATCGGTACAGGTTGCGGTATCCCGGCTATCATGTCATGCCGTACCATCCGTAACGAAAGAGAACGCCGTTCAACAGCCATGCTCGCAACATTTATGCCTTGCGGAGCCAAGCTCCCTGTTATCGCTCTTTTCGCAGGTGCGTTCTTCCCTGAATCAAAATGGGTAAGCTTCATCTGCTATATGGTAGGTATCGTGCTCATCCTTTTAGGATCACTCCTTATCAAAGCTATCACAGGTATGAAGTACAGAAAATCATTCTTCATCATTGAGCTTCCTGAATACAAGGTTCCAAGCCTTGGATTCGCTGCAAAGTCAATGCTTGAAAGAGGTAAGGCTTACATCATCAAAGCCGGTACCATCATCCTTGTGTGCAACACCGTTGTACAGATTATGCAGACATTCAACTGGAGCTTCCAGGTTGTTGAAGAGGGAATGGAGGATAGTTCAATCCTCGCAAGTATTGCAGGACCGTTCTCTTATCTCCTTATCCCGGTTGTAGGTATTGCCAGCTGGCAGCTTGCTGCAGCAGCAATCACAGGCTTTATCGCAAAAGAGAATGTCGTTGGTACAATAGCAACAGTTTACGCTATTACAAACTTTATCGACACAGAAGAACTTGAACTCATCGGCGAAGGTAACGCAGTAGCCGTAGCTATGGGTATAACAAAGGTAGCAGCCCTTGCTTATCTTATGTTCAACCTTTACACACCGCCTTGCTTTGCGGCCTTAGGTGCCATGAACTCAGAAATGAAGTCAGCTAAATGGCTCTGGGGCGCAATCGGACTCCAGCTTTCAACAGGATTTATTGTAGGTTTCCTTGTATACCAGATTGGTACAATAATCACAACAGGTTCTGTAGGTGCAGGATTTGTCGGAGGCCTTGTATTTATAATAATTTTCGCAGCCATCGTAACAATGATGATCAGAAACACAAATAAGCAGATGGCTTTAGAGTACAAACTCGATTAATCAATACGGAGGCGCATATATGATTACAAATGTCATTGCCGCAATTATTATTTTGTTTATAGTCGGCGGCGCAAGTATATACATATACAAAGAAAAGAAAAAGGGCACCAAATGCATAGGCTGCCCAATGGCAGGAAATTGCGCCTCGCATTCGCATAAAAAAGCTTGCTAAAAGCAAAAATTTTCAGGCAGTTGCCGCGGCGCCGGCAGCTGCCTGTTTTTTTCAAGGAGGAATACTATGCAAAACGCTGTAATTATTGTTATTCTTATAGTAATACTCATCCCTGCCGTAAAAAGCACCATTACCCATTTAAAAGGTGAAGGAGCCTGCTGCGGCGGTCCCAAAGAAACTCCCGTCAAAAAAAAGATAGCAGGTAAACCTCTAAAAACCCTGCTGGTCCACATAGAAGGTATGCAGTGTGACAACTGCAAAAACAGGATAGAAAGACATCTCGACGATATCGACGGAGTCGTAGCAAAGGTAAAGCTTTCAAGAAAGACGGCAAAGGTTATGCTCTATAAGGAAACAGACGAGGACCTTATAAAAGAGACAATAGAAAAGCTGGATTTTACTGTGACAGGCATTGAAGTACTTTCTTGATACGGAGGTTTTTTTACTGTATACTGATTTATACATAATTTTTTAGAAAAGAGACGAGCAATGGATAAATCGGAGATTAAAAAAACCAAGCTGTCAAAAGAAATTGATGAGCTTTTAAATACAATATCCTATGTACACCCTGAGGATATACCTCAGATAGACCTCTATATGGATCAGGTAACGACATTTATGGAAAAGTATTTAAGCGACAGCAAGAGACATCCCGGAGACAAGGTTCTGACCAAAACCATGATAAACAACTATGCCAAAAGCAGGGTTCTGCCCGCTCCCGAAAAGAAAAAATACTCTCCGGAACATCTTCAGGTACTCATATTTATATACTATCTCAAAAGTTTCTTAAGTATAAACGATGTCCACTCTCTTTTAAGTCCGGTAATAGAGAGCCACTTCAAAAACGAAGATGATATGGATTTATCGGGTGTCTACGAAGAGATTGTGGAAAAATGCAAGGCTCTTTTGCCTGAGCTAAGGAGCGATTTAAAGGCCAAATTAGACATAGCATTTTCCGGCTATGAGGATGAGAAAGACTCTGACTCGCTTAAGATGTTCTCATTTATATGTATGCTTTCTTTTGATATTTTCAAAAAAAAGCAGCTTATCGAGAATATCCTCGATAAGCTGTATTAATACATCAGTTTTTGACAATTGTACCGGCACGCCCCAAAAGAGCTTCTTCACACGATAAAAGGTTGGTGATGACAGCTCTTTTTTCTGTGGAGTCTCCGACGAAATCCACAGCTGCCTCAATCTTGGGAAGCTTGGTACCTATACCGAACTGTCCCTCTTCCATATATTTTCTCGCCTGCTCCACGCTGACAGAACTGATAAGCTCTTTATTGTCACTGTTATAATTTAGCGCGAGCTGCTCTTCTGCAGTAAGTATAAGCAGAATATCCGCATCCGTCATCTCAGCAAGCTTGCCTGCCGCAAGATCCTTTTCTATAACGGCCGACGCTCCCTTAAGATTGTTCTCCTGTACCAGTACAGGTATACCGCCGCCTCCGCAGGCTATAACCACCTGGTCGGCATCCGCGAGTGTCCTTATGGCGTCGATTTCGACTATATCAAGCGGTTTGGGAGCCGGGACTATTCTCCTGTATCCACCTTCCGCTTCCACGACGAAATTGCCCTTTTTCTCCTCGTTTTCCGCTTCGTCTTCATTCATCGTCCTGCCGATAATCTTTGACGGATGATAAAACGCCTCATCATAAGGATCTACACACACCTGGGTGAGTACGGTTGA
>CAJOOU010000079.1 GCA_905236735.1 uncultured Eubacterium sp.
TCGTCTATCAAGCCTTAAGCTCTAACGCATAAATATCTGAGGACACCGTCTACAATACGAATTCTTTCTTCGATTTCAGCCGGAACTGTCGCCTCAGCATCGAAGTGAATGAAGTAGTAGAACCCTTCTGACATCTTCTGAATCTCATAAGCAAGTTTTTTCTTGCCCCATTCATCAATGTCAGTGATGTTTCCGCCGAAACGAGTAACAAGATCTTTTACTTTCTCAAGCACTGCATTTCTGGCTTCTTCCTCATAATTCGCATTAAGAACAAGAGCTAATTCATATTTGTTCATGCTTTTACCTCCTTTTGGTCTCTGGCCCTCAATCTAATGAGAGCAAGGAATTTTTATATATCACGAAAACATATATTACCATAAGGAAGCCGCCATTTCAAGCGTTTTTTATTATTTCCTTTGTGTTTTTTTCAACCTTTTTTCTATCCAGCATCACCTGATGACCGCAGAGACAGCATTTAAGTCTGAAATCAGCACCGACTCTCATAATTTCCCACTCAAATGAGCCACAGGGATGCTGTTTTTTCATTTTGATAATATTTCCTACTTCAAATTCCATATTACTCCAACTCAATACCCTGAATATCCGCCAGTTCCTTGAACACTTTTCCGATTTTTTCCTTAATCACGAGGGTATTTGCCCCTTTATTAAGTCCAAGTTCCGTCTCGTTTATTATCACCAGATATCTGCCGTCAAAATAGTTGATGTAGGAAGCTGCCGGATAAACCGTAAGAGATGTACCTCCTATTATGAGCATGTCCGCAGCCGAGATAGCCTCTATGGATTTTTTGACATCATAGTCGGGCAGACTCTCTTCGTACAGCGTAATATCAGGTCTGATCATCCCTCCGCATTTGCAGCTGGGCACAGCCTCATCAGTTTCAAATATGTAGTCAGGATCTATTTCCCTTCCGCATTTTATACAATAATTTCTGAGTGCGCTGCCATGTATCTCATACACATTTACGCTGCCGGCCTTTTGATGCAGCCCGTCAATATTCTGGGTAACCACAGCCTTAAGCTTGCCGGTCTCTTCAAGTTTTGCCAGATATTTGTGTGCATTATTCGGCTCAATATTTCGGGTATCCATCTTTTGCCTGTGAAATTCAAAATACACCTCAGGTTCATTCATTAGACACGAATGACTCAAAAGATACTCAGGCCTGTACTTATCAAACTGCACATCCGGCTTGTTGTAAAGTCCGTCTTTACTCCGAAAGTCCGGTATCCCGCTTTCTGTAGATACTCCTGCTCCTCCAAAAAAGACGATATTATCTGACTCGGATATCCATTCGTTTAACTTTTCGATTTCCGTCATCTTCATCCCCCTTTCTTACCTATTCTAACACAAAAGGATTCGCTTTAACACAGCGAATCCTTTTAAATATTCTAAAGTTTTCCTTTAGCCCTAAGCACTTCCGGCTGGAACCTTCTCATTTCTTCCGCAATTTCCTTACTCATTATAAGCATACATATGAGGTTCGGAATAGCCATAAGCGCATTGGCTATATCAGAAAAATTCCATGCTATTTCAAGTGTTGTTGTCGCACCTGCATAAACTACAAGGCTGAAAAGTATTCTGTATATCATATTAAACCTTGGTCCGTGGAAAAGGTATTCAAAAGCCTTTTCTCCGTGATACTCCCATCCAAGGATGGTGGAGAATGCAAAAAGCGCTATTCCCACGGATACCATAACAGGGCCTGCCTTGCCCATAACAGTTTCAAAAGCCGCCATTGTAAGAGCAGCTCCCTTATAGATTTCACCGGTTGCCGGGTTTATCTGTCCCAGAACTCCGGATGAGGCTATGCAAAGTCCGGTAATCGTGCAGACAACAATCGTATCCCAGAATGTACCTGTCATATTAATATATGCCTGTCTTACAGGATCGTCGGTATGAGCTGCCGAAGCCGTTATAGCCGCAGAGCCCATTCCCGCTTCGTTGGAAAAGCAACCTCTTGCAAATCCGTATCTTATGGCGTTCATCATAGATGCCGTAATAGTTCCGCAAAGTCCGCCTCCCACAGCTTTTACGCTGAAGGCCATTTTAAATATCATTACAATTCCCGCCGGGAGGTTGGCAATATTGCCGATTATAACAATAATGCCGCCTATTACATAAAATACAGCCATAAAAGGCACAACAACAGAAGATACCTTTGATATTGTCTTTATACCTCCTACTATGATTACAAGAGCAAGTATGGTAAGTACAACGCCGACAATTTTCTGGTCAAAACCGAAAGTACCGTTTAATGCCTCAGATATTGAATTGGCCTGTGTAAGATTTCCTATGCCAAAGGATGCCACCACTGCAAAGAAGGCAAAAAGCCATCCCAAAACCGCACCGAAGGTCTTATTTGGCAGGCCTTTTTTCATTGTGTACATAGGTCCTCCGGCCATCTCACCTTTTTCGTTTACTTCACGATATTTTATCGCAAGCATACACTCCGAAAATTTGGAAGTAAGTCCGAAAGCCGCACATATTTCCATCCACACAAGAGCTCCCGGTCCGCCCGATACCATAGCCGTCGCAACACCTACGATATTACCCGTACCTATTGTTGCCGCAAGAGCCGTGGTAAGCGCCGCAAAAGGAGAGACATCCCCTTCGCCGCCCGTTGTTTTCTTTCTCGAATCACGGCTAAGTGTTCTTTTAATAGCATAACCAAGATTTCTCCATGACAAAAACCTTGTTCTTACGGTAAGAAAAATTCCCGTACCTACAAGAAGCACCAGCATTACCGGTCCCCATACAAAATCATCCACACTGACCAGTATGTCATTTAATTTTTCCATTTCATCCTCCAACATATTTCCAATTATTGTTCCAATAGATAAAGGAGGGCGACTAAATATAGTTGCCCTCCTTTGGACTTAAATATTGTATCATTTTTTGTACAATCCGTCAATAAAAAATATCTGTCTTTATATGGCGGACGGCATTTTCTCTCCCTTTTTCATCTGCATATACACAAAAGCAAAATAAAGCAGACAGATTATCAGCTGCAGAAGACTGGATGCCGGTGTAGCCATACCTATCCAGAAAAGCGAAACAGGCTGTCTCATCTTCATAGCAAATGAAAACGGTATCCTCACAAGGAAAGCACCCGTGATACCCTGAAGCATAACAAACCTTGTTCTGCCGCATCCGTTGAAAAATCCAACAAAACAAAACATTCCCGATACCAGAAGGGTATCTATTGCATAGGCCTTCAGATACTCATATGCGCAGGCTATTACATCCTCTTTTCCGGCGGCAAAAAGTGATGCCATAAAATCACCGTGGAAAAATGTAAAGTATGCCATGATTATTCCTGCCGCAGCCGAAATTATCAGGCCGCTTTTTAAGGTTTTAAGAGCTCTGTTCCACTTGCCGGCTCCAATGTTCTGCGCTACAAACGCAGCCATTGACTGCATAAGTGCCGACGGCACCAGCATAATAAATCCGCAGAGTTTCTCAGCCACTCCTATGCCCGCTGAGGCGGTAACTCCCAGAGAATTGACTATAGCAGTAACTACGAGAAATGAAATACTTATAAGCGTGTCCTGAAATGCTATCGGCAGCCCGAGTTTTACGGTCGCCTTAAGATGAGTCTTATTTATCCTTATATTCTTTATTCCGAAATCAAATGAAACGCCGTTTCTTTTGATTATCACAAGCGATATCACCACACTAAGTGCCTGAGCCGCCACAGTGGCAATCGCAGCGCCGGCAACCCCCATATGATAACCACCGACAAGAGCAAAATCTCCGGCTATATTCAAAAAGCAGGCTATAGCCACAGTCATAAGTGGCACCCTTGAATTCCCAAGTCCTCTGAAAAGAGCGCCAAGGAGGTTATATGCGACAATAAACAAAAGTCCTCCTCCACAGATACGCAGATACAGCACCGTGCCGGCAAAGGCCTCTTGCGGGCTTTGCATAAGGGTTGCTATAGGTCTCGCAAAGACCTCTATAATAAAGGTGACGCAAAGTCCCAGAATGGCAAAAAGGCATATGCCCGTACCCATTACATCGCCAAGTTCTCCTTCCCTTTTCATCCCTATCATCTGTCCCAAAAGGATGGTAGTGCCCATGGATAATCCTATAATAACCTGTGTAATTGTCATCATAAGCCAGCTGCCCGTATTTACAGCAGATACATCTGCTGTTGTGCCGAAATTGCCGACCACAAACATATCTACCCCACCGTAAAGACTTTGCAAAAGCAAAGCTCCAAGCACCGGAAGCGCAAATTTTAAAAGAGGTGCAGTGATTGCACCTTCAGTAAAGTTATTTGTTTTCTCCATATATTTCTCCCGAAAAAAAGGATTCGCCTTATGGCGAATCCCAAAACATCGGCGTGACAAGATTTGAACTTGCGGCCTCTGCGTCCCGAACGCA
>CAJOOU010000080.1 GCA_905236735.1 uncultured Eubacterium sp.
AGGACCGCTTACCAATCCCATCCGTCCTAAAAAAATGCTCCTTGGTGTATATGATGAATATCTTGTAGAGCCGCTTGCACAGGTGCTCTACAGTCTCGGAGTCGAAAGAGGAATGGTTGTATACGGTAGAGAAAAACTTGATGAGATATCTGCCTGCGGAGAAACATTCATCTGTGAGTTTGACGGAGGAAATTATAAATCCTATGTGATACGCCCGGAGGATTTCGGATTTGTCCCGGGCACAAAAGAACAGCTCGTTGGGGGTGAGCCGGAGGAAAATGCACAGATTACCAAAGATATTCTGGCAGGAAAAGAGACCGGAACAAAGAGAAATGCAGTGCTTCTTAATGCCGGTGCCGCCCTTTATATAGACAAAAAGGCCGGAAGCCTTGAGGAAGGTATAAGGCTTGCCACTGAAATTATAGACAGCGGCAAGGCTTACGCCAAACTTGAGGAAGTCATAAAAGAGACAAATTAATCCTGTCAAGCGTTTATGCTAAGTTTGTTGACAAAAAGGTTAAAACGATGTATCTTTAAGGCAGAAGTACTAACGAGGAACAGAAGTAAATGATAGCGGAATGGCATGACAAAGAAGCCGAAAAAATATGGAATATGAAATTCTCGACAAAGCTGCCTCATGACATTCAAAAGGTAGCGAGGAGAAAACTTGTAATGATTAACTCGGCTGCAAGCATAAATGATTTGAGAATACCTCCGTCCAATCATCTCGAAGAATTAAAAGGTGAACGAGAGGGACAGCATAGTATTAGAATTAATGATCAATATCGAATTTGCTTTTATTGGAATAACGGAAATGTGATCATTCAAGAAATAGGTGATTATCACTAAGGAGGTGGCATATATGATGGATTTAGAACCTACATCACCGGGAGAAGTATTACAGGAAGAGTTCCTGAAACCAATGAATGTAACAGCATATAGACTTGCCAAGGAGATACACATTCCTCAGTCAAGGATCAGTGATATCGTAAGTGGCAAGAGAAGAATAACAGCAGACACTGCTATGAGATTTGCAATGTACTTTGGAACTACTCCTCAGTTTTGGCTGAATATTCAAAATCAGTATGACCTCGATATGCTTAAAGTATCAGGTGAGATTGTTGATATGTCAGATATCAGACCTTGCAATCTGATGCAAGGATAAATGGTTTTTATTGATTTAAGTCATAAAATAAAAATGTTTTTCAGTACATATCCGCCCCTTGAGTTAAAATAAGCCTTGTTATATATGAAAATATCGGGTATAATAATTCATAGCGGTTAAAAGCCGTATATAAGTGATGACTGACCCTATGGGTCAATAAACAAAATATATATAAGGAGAGTAATCAAATGGCTAAAACTATTATTACAGCAGCCCTTACCGGAGCTGTTACACCACATGGTTATGATGTTCCGGAAACACCGGAAGAAATTGCAAAGTGCGCATATGATGTATGGAAAGCAGGTGCTGCTATCGTTCATCTTCATATGAGAGACGATCAGGGTGCAGGTGTTATGGATCCTGTTAAATTTTACCAGACAATCAAGATTTTAAGAACAGAGTATCCGGATTGCGATGTTATCGTAAACTGCACATCATCAGGTGACAACCGTGTATCTGATGATTCACCGTACGGAAACCACATCCGTATGCTTCATCACAAGATTGTACCGGGCATCCAGATGGGTACATTTGATGCAGGTTCATTCAACTGGGGTATCCCGGGTGGTATCTTCTCTAACTCACCTACAATGCTTACAGAGCTTGGACAGCTTTACCTTGAGAAGAACATCAAGCCTGAGTTCGAAGTATTTGATATGGGTATGATTCGTGCCGTAGGCGTATATTGGAAGAAGGGTATTGTAAAGGCTCCGCTTCACTTCCAGCTCTGTCTCGGAGTTGTAGGTGGTATGGCAGCTACACCGGAAGATGTACAGACAATGCTTTCTGAAATCAGACGCCTTCAGTCTGAGGGTAACCTTCCTCAGGAAGTTACAGTATCAGGCTTTGGTATCGGTAAAGGACACCTTCCTGTTATGTTCGCTATGATTGCAAACGGACATCACATCCGTGTAGGTATGGAAGATAATGTCGTTTACGGTAAGGACAAAGACGGCAACAAGATTCTTGCTACAAACCTTATGCTCGTTGAGCGTGCTGCACGCGCAGTAGAAGCATTCGGAAACGAGTGTGCTACTCCGGCAGAAGCAAGAGAAATGCTTGGTCTTGCACCGCTTGACAGAGAAGCTGAGGTTAAGGCTTTAGAGGCTCTTACTATCGAAGAAATCGAAGCTGCTAAGAAGGCATGTGCTGATGAATACGGTACAACTTACAAGCAGGAAGAGGGTATGGGCTAAAGATTCCTTTAGACATAAGCAGTAAATATAAATCCCTGCAGCATATGCTGCAGGGATTTTTTAAAGGAAGATGGTATAATTATGCTACTCAAATCGGATAAGGAGTAATATGTATCAGTTTTTTGTTGAAGAAAATGCTGTTTGCGGAAATGAGATTTTCATAGAGGATGGCGATGTTAACCATATAAAAAATGTTCTGAGGATGAAAAAGGGAGACAAGATAAGAGTCTGCACCAGGGGCGGAGACGGAGCCTGCTATATGTGTGAGATATCAGATGTTACTGATGATACGGTAAGAGCTGATATTATATACAAAGAGGAAAATACCAGCGAGCTGCCGGCGCGGATACATCTTTTTCAGGGCTTGCCAAAGGGCGATAAGATGGAACTTGTTATTCAAAAGACAGTGGAACTTGGGGTGCATGAAATCGTCCCTGTGGCTATGAAAAACTGTGTTGTAAAGCTTGATGATAAAAAGGCAGCCAAGAAGATAGTAAGATGGCAGGGCATATCGGAAAGTGCTGCAAAACAGTCAAAGCGTATGATCATCCCAAAGGTTCATGGCGTTATGGGGTTTGCTGAAGCCCTTAAATATGCCGGGGATATGGATATGATTATCCTGCCTTATGAGAACGCCGCGGGTATGGAGTCGGCAAAGAGGGCATTTGATATGGTAAAACCCGGAATGGATGTAGCCGTATTTATAGGACCTGAGGGCGGATTTGATCCATCGGAGATAGACAGGGCTGAGGGAAAAAGCGACATCATATCTTTAGGCAGCCGTATTCTTCGCACGGAAACGGCCGGGATGGCGGTACTGTCAATACTGATGTACGAACTTGAAACAAAGCTGTAGAGGATGCAACCTCTACAGCTTTTTCTCGATTTTTTTGACTTAATATGATATTATAGTAAAAATGACAGAAAATAGGAAAAGGCCTGCGCCAAAGATTGAAGATTGTATAAATGAAGGCAATTTTCCGGAGGCGGAAAGGAGATACTATGGATTTATTTGAAAAACAGGAGAATATCAATATAGAACGGCATTCCGTAAAGATGGAAGAGCCGCAGATGATGATGTCCTTTAAAGAGGATTTCAAAATGCATGAGGAGCAAAACGAAAGAGTTTCGGTAAAGCTTCAGGCAGATCCGTCCATAGTGACAATGCCACCCATGCAAAAGCCGAAGTCTATGACTGTCATGAGCAAGCTTGATATTGCAAACAAGGTTGCTTTAAAAACGCGCGAAGAAAGAATGACCCGCTCCGATATCAGCCGTGTTAGGGAAAAGGAGAATTTTAAGAACCTTATCGAAAAGACAAGTAAGGAAGAGAGGGAGAAGCTTCCGGAAGATATTAAACAGATATACAAGCTTTTGGATGAATACAATGGCATAAATCTTACAGCATCCTCGGATGCAGCAAAAGAAACTAAGATGAATATATTAAGAAGAGGCCTCAGATGGATTTTCAGGAGGGGAAAAAAAAGAAAGGCTATCCGCAGGGAGGAGGAAAGTCTTCGGGATGCGAGATTTGGTATTATAGCTGCCATCAAAAAATACGGCAAAAAACAGGAATATGTAAATATCTGTGATACTTTAAAAGATTATCTTACAGTCATAAACAAAACCATGGGAATGATACCCGATGAAGAAAAATGTAATAGCCGGGAAGAAAGATTCAAAAAAAAGGGTTGGAAAATGGAAGGAGCCACTGAGCTGAATACCAAGGACAGGAAGCTTCAGATGACGGGAGAAGAGGGCTTTTTTACCAACCTTGTGCAGGGATTGCGAACTTATGAAACACGCAATGATGCACCACTTTTTGCTCATGAGCCCTGTACAGAGGACATACAGCAGGGGGCACTGGGTGATTGCTGGTTTTTGGCGGCTTTAGCCAGCGTTGTAAAGGAAAGTCCGCAAGCTATCCGTGATATGATGCTGGATAATGCCGATGGTTCGGTAACGGTTCGTTTCTTTGAAGAAAATAAAGACGGTAGTGCAATGGTGCCTTATTATGTAACGGTATCAAAACAGGTGCCGAAGCATTATGCTGTAGATTGTTTCTGGGTACAGATAATGGAAAAGGCATATTCGGCGTTTAGGCAGGCCCATGCGGAAAAAGATGGAAAAACCGGCAAGAGTATATTGAAAAGAGGAAAGAAGAAAAAGAAGATTAAAGACAATGTAATAGACTATGGATATATAGATGGAGGAGATGCATATGAAGCGGTTGAAAATCTTACAGGAGTAAAAGGCCGGAAGGAAAGCATAGTATTTAAGACCACTGATAGTTACATTAGCGTTACTGATTTATTAGTAGATAAGATGGAACAGATGCATCCGGAATCAAGAAAGCAGAAGATGATTGAAAAAAAGATATCATCCATAAATGGCAGGCTGGAAGAAAGGACAAAAGAAGGAAAAGTATCGGGCTGGAATAAGATGGCGAATAAATACGAAAATTTCTTAAAAAAATATCGAGATGTCTTTGGCATAAAAAAAATTGAAAATCTAGCTGATATAACAAAATTCATAGAAAAACTTGAGGAGAGAAATAAGAATGATTATGAAGATGTGAAAAATGCGCGTGAACTTGCGCAAGGCTTACCGGAAAATATAAGAGAGCTAAACATGAAAAGTGTCAATGAGGGGCTTGAGACGGCTGACAGAGAAGCTGAAATAATTAAAGAGATAAAAGCAGCCATGGAAGAAGTGAATAACGAGGAAGGAATTATAAAACTGCGCAAGGATAAAGAAAATCTTGAAAATCAGAGAGACGATTCAAAAAAGGGAATTACTTATCCGCCGAATATGTCGGAAAAAGTTGAAAAATTCATTGGAAAAGATAATGAGAACAGAGACAAAATTTTGAAAGCACTGTCCACTACGGTAAGAACCGTGTTGCATAAACACGAGGTCATAGTAATGCATGAGGCGAATAATGCAAAGGCAGACAAAAAAATCCGGAAAAAGATAAAGATGGATAATAGAGCGAACATTCTTTTTAGTAAAATGAAGCCTGGCTTTTACAAAGAATACCTTGATCTTTTGGAGAAACGTATTAAAGGAGAGGTAGTAGCGGTTGACTTCGACCAGGTTTTTGAGCAGACCAAGTTTCATGTTCAGGCATATTTGGGCAAATACAATGTTGATCTGGGGGCTGCAGAAGAACTTGTAAAGGAATGGATGCTTGGCATTGTAAGTACGATGAAAGAAAATATTGCTTCCCTGCCATCGGCAAATTATAAGGAACCAAAGCGTGACGCATTTGAAGGCGACTATAGCGCAGAGGAAGATGAACAGTGGGAGCATATGATGTATTTGTACAACAACAAAGCTGTTATGAATGCCGGTTCTAAAGGGACGAGCGACAAGAATTCATCGAATGGAATTGTTGAAGGACATGCTTATACAATTTATAAACTTGAAGAAGTCGGAAACTGCCGATTCGTGCACCTCAGAAATCCGCATGCAGCTACTACTGCCAAGTATGAACAGGATGAAAAAACAGGTCTGTACACTCAAAAGGGGAACGAAGAAGATACGAGCGGTGTATTTGCAATGGAGTTTAGCAACTTCTGTAAATCATATGATAGTCTTTATGTAAATGAAAGGGGATAAAAGTGGACGAAAAAGATATGATGAGAGGGTATATGGCTCTTGAGCAAATCGCAGAGCAAGCCGGTTGCCCGGGAAAGATATTTATGCAAAATGAGGAAGGCAAAGAAACTTTTATGCTTATGCTTGACGGCGATGAACTTACTAAAGAACATAAAACCGTAAGACCCGAGCCTGTTATGGTCTTCCTTTCCGAACTTATGACGGATACTGATAATAAGGGAAAAAAGGCAGCTCTTTTGTCTCTAACCCAGACGATCAGATATAATAAGGCTGACGAAGATATTATTAAAGACTGTCTGCATGAATGGCAAAGCAGTGTGATATCTTTAGGTGTGATATGGGATCAGGATGAAGAAATGTTTGTACTAAAGAATGCTTTTCCGCTCCCTAACGGAACAGACGGACTTATCCCACAGGTGTTTTTGCGCTCCGTAGAGATCTTCAGGAACGAAGCAGAGAGGCTTTATGAAATATTGAATTTAAAACTTACGGGAGGTGAAGAGGCATGAGTGATACAACAGATCAGGTAAAATGCATTTCGCTGACACAGTCAAACATACTTTCTTTTGAGCAGTATATACCGCAGGATCAGATGCAGCACATAGCAGAAGATGACTGGTATGGGTTAGGCGTCGTTAAAGACAACATAGCATGTGGCGCTGCAATGCTCTGGTATATATCCAAAGAAAAGACAGCCGTGCTTCCGTATTTTATGATAGACGAGCGTATGAGAGGGCAGGGGCTTGGAAAGATACTCTATAATGCCGTAGAAGAGCTTGCAGTCTCTATCGGAGCAAATAAACTCGAGACCAGGATATTTATGCCGGAGCAGGCCGAGGCGCAGACACTCCTTATTAGGGAAGGATTTGAAAACTTTACGGATGAGCAGTGGGTGCTTGAGGTGACGGGAAAACTTCTTATGGAATACCTTTCGGATGAAGATGCAAGCGGAAGGCTCAAAGCAGCGAGCAATAAGTACAGTGACAAAATTGTCCCGTTAAAGAAACTGACGCAGTCTCAAAAAAATGAAATTAACGCATCCGGTATGGACGATGATTTATCCTTTGCGATAATATCGGGACAAAAGGCAGGCGGTAGCATTCTTGTAAACAGGACCGAAGACGGAAAGCCTATGATAACGGATTTTGCGGTAGAGCCGGAATTTGCTCCTGTTTCTCTGGCGCTTATAGCAAAATGCCTTCTTTATATTGCAAAGGATATAAAAAAAGACGGTATATTTTATATTCGCGCCGGCAGAAAAAAAGAAAGAGATCTTTTGATTGAGCTTGCGGGAGATTATTTTTCGCAGGCTGTGCTTAACTATACCTGCCATAGCGTAAAACAGATAGCAGAGGATGATATCTTACGGGAGTTTACGGTAAGTGACGAAGATTTTTTGCTTATAAGAGCGCAGTCGGTAGCGGATATGCTTGCGGAAGAGGATTACGAGGTGTATTTTTCTTCGGAAGACGGAGGCGCCATATCGGTATCAAAACCGGGCACTATGCTTCCGGAACTTTTGATGTTTTATGAGTGGGACGGTGATGAGGAGCACATGGCGTATCGCCTTGTGGCGCTTAGCAATCTGCCGGATATGGGCGGGGGAGTTTTCCCTTCGGAGCTCATAGCCCAAAGCTGTGCCATGGTAAACATATCCGAAAGTGACGGAAAGATAGTTGCAAGAGCTGCTCTTGCGGAATACGGAGGAATCTCGGATATTGATACAATCCGCAGTTTTATAGAAGAGTTCTGGCGGGAGATAATCCCGTTTGCGGCAGAAGAACCCGGCGAGGAAGAATAAAAAAGGGGCTTTGTCAGGATGATTCATCATCCGGACAAAGCCCTCTTTTATGTTATACATTCGAGAATTTGTCTGCCTCACTTTTTAAGCCGTTTGCAATCTCTTCGCTGGCATCCATCTCATTTTTGATCTCAGCCATGCTGTTTACCAGGATTCCTGTATTTTCCGAAACATTTCCGACATCTCTTGCACTTTCTTCTACGGCGGTAGAAATGTCGTTAAAGGCATGCACTATACCGTTCATTGTATCCTGGAGCTGCTCTGTGCTCTCGGAGAAGCTGCTCATCATATCGAGGATGCTTGCGGCGTCATCACTGTAACGGTTACCCATATCAACCATGGTATCGTAGTCTTTAAGGATGCTGTCGTTGATATAGTTAAGGATCTTATCCGCATTATCCACAAGCTCCGATACGGCCTCGCCTACCATGGTACTTATCTCCTGGATGTTGTTGGCGGTGTTTCTGCTGTTTTCGGCCAGCACTCTTATCTCGTCTGCAACTACCGCAAAGCCCTTGCCGGCTTCACCTGCTCTTGCAGCCTCTATCGAAGCGTTTAAGGCAAGCAGGTTGGTCTGACTTGATATCTCAAGAATATCGCTTGTAAGCTCATTGATCTTTTCGACCTTCTTACTGTTTTCGATGGATGAACGCAGTACCGCGTTCATTTCCTGCATCATGTGGTCTGTATTTGCCTTGTTTGTCATGGCAAGGTCCTTCATCTCGGAAGCTCTTTCCCTCATTTCTCTTGCGTATGAGGCGCCTTCCTCTGCGCTTTCTGAAATCTTTGAGGTCTCCTCGCCCACATTTCCGGCGTCTGCGTTTACGCTGTCAACCGTAGCTGAGATTTCCTGCATGCTTGCAGCGAGCTGCTCCATTGTAGAGGAGGTGTTGTATGCATTGTCATTGGCATTTGCCACCTGTCCCACAACCAGTTCAACCGAATTTTCAAGATTGTCTGAGTGGCTTATGATCTGCTGCATAATGCCCTGCAGGGTTTCCATGAATTTATTAAATCCTGATACCAGCTGCCCGATTTCATCTTTGGTTTCAACCGGGATACGCTCCGTAAGGTTGCCGTGTCCTGACTCTATATCGCTAATAATGGATTTAAGCTTTCTGTCGGCGTGTCTTATCGGCTGTACGATAAGGAATGAGGTAACTACGCCTGCGATTACGGCTGCTATAAGTAAAAGAATGATGGTGATAAGACTGATCCTTGACGTTGTATTGGCAAGCTTTACCTGGGAAGAGAGGGCGTCGGATATCTCGCCTGCATTCTGCGTCCTCATGCCTTCCATATTCTGAAGGAGAACTATCTGATTATCCTTTACGTCCGACCATACCAGTTCCTTTGCAAAATCCGCATTGCCGTCGTCAACAAGAGCGGAAATTTCATCAAAATATGCGTCATATGCTTCTATGGCCGTAGTAAGGATCTCCCAGTTTTCGGCTTCTTCGCTGCCGGGTTCGAAGTCATTTATACCGCCAAGCTCGGCGAAATCGTCAAGCGCGGTAAAAAGCGCCTGGCTTGCAGAAGTATAGAGCGTTTTAATGCTTTCTTTGTTTTCGTCTGTCTCGGCCGTACAGTAAGCATACATATAAGCCTGCATTTCTTCAATACTTATCTGTATCTGGGTTGCGTCCTGATACATTAAAAACGTGGTGTTGGCAAGGGAATTTGAAGAAGATCTTACATTGTTTACATTGTGTATGTTTACAAGCATACCGAGAACGGAAACAATAAAGACAATTCCCACTACGAGAAACAGTTTGCCTCTGATAGTTTTCATAACGTTATCTCCTTTGTAAAAAAACATAAATACTAGAAATATTCTACCACAAAATGTAGTAGTATTATAGGGTAAATGTAAAATTTTCTACAATTTGATAAATTATGTAAATAAACGAGGACGCCTTATATTTCGTGCTGTTTTAAAATGGCACCAATCAGTCCGAAGAGATAGGGTTTGTAGGTGTCAAGGGTTGTGGGCTTTTCGTTTAGAATTATGTTGTAGCAGGTCGAGCTGACCAGCTCAAACATGGTATATATCATTATATCCACATCCTTGTATTTTACCTTGCCCGTATTGTATTCGAGGCTTTGGATGTCGGAGATATCTTTTATTTCCGAATCGGAAATTTTTACATCATATATCAGAATATTTACCAGCTGCTCATAGTCCAAAACATCATCGTTATCAGTAAGAATGGCTTCGGTAAATATACCCCAGCTGAGGTTTTTGGAGATAAAGGTAAGAAGTTTGGTGTCGCTTGCGAGGTAGTCAATGATATAGTTTACTATAAAGTAAACATTTTCTTCATTGGTCGCAATCTTTTCTTTAACCGCAGCCTTAAATGCTGCCGCAATGATCTCATTGGATTTTTCGGCAATGAGTATCTTTTCTATTTCATACTTATCTTTAAAATAGAGATAAAATGTTCCTTTTGCTACAAGGGCATGGCGGGCTATGTCGGAAACGGAAGTGTTTTCGACACCTTCTGATGTAAAGAGTTCATATGCAGCCTCGAGGAGGCGTTCTTTTTTCTTTTTTTTGTTTTCCAATATCTTTCCCATACCCGAAACATACCACAAAACAGAGGCGAGGTCAATAAAAAATGACTCACGGTCAAAAAAATATGACTTTTAGTCATTTTAATATTGACTAGTGGTCATTTTTGTGATAAAACATATGAGGACGGAAAATGACTAAAGGTCATTTCTGATAAAAAGTATTAATTAAAAAGAAAGGGATGCAAAGTTTATGTACAGATTTGCACAAAAGGTTGTAAAGTTTAGAGTACCTATCCTGCTTATAGCCCTTATCCTGCTTATTCCGGCAGTGGTTGGTTATATCGGAACAGGCATTAATTATGATATTCTGTCATATCTGCCGGGTGAGATAGAGACCATGAAGGGACAGGATATCTTAAGCGAAGAGTTCGGCTCGGGGGCCTTTTCCATGTATGTGGTAGAAGGTATGGAGGCCAAGGATGTTTCGGCTCTGAAGGAAAAAATAGAAAATGTGGAGAATGTGGAAAATGTTCTCTGGTATGATTCGATAGCTGATATTTCGGTTCCGATTTCGGCTCTTCCGCAGAAGGTGGTGGATGCGTTTCAGACCGAGGATGGGGATGCCAATCTTATGATTATCATCTTTAATACGACCACCTCGGACGAAGAGACCATGACCGCTATAAAGGAGATAAGGGCGCTTTCCAATGAGCAGTGTTTCCTCAGCGGTATGAGTGCTGTGGTTACGGATACCAAGGACCTCTCTGAGGCAGAGACTCCGGTTTATGTCATTATTGCGGTAATATGCTCTGCAATAATACTGAGTCTTACCATGGATTCATTCCTCATACCGTTTATTTTCCTTATCGGAATAGGAATTGCAATAATATATAATCTCGGTTCCAATATTATATTCGGAGAAATCTCCTATATAACGCAGGCTTTGGCAGCGGTACTCCAGCTCGGCGTTACGATGGATTATTCGATTTTCTTATGGCATGCATATAAGGAGCAGACGGAGAGATTCGGCGGAGATAAGATAGAGGGTATGACAAATGCCATAGCGGCAACTTTATCATCTGTGCTTGGCAGCTCCATAACCACGATAGCCGGATTTTTGGCACTGTGCTTTATGAGCTTTACTTTGGGACTTGACCTTGGACTTGTTATGGCCAAGGGCGTGCTCTGCGGTGTTATCTGCTGCGTAACTGTGCTCCCGTCGATGATACTTGTATTTGACGGGCTGCTTGAAAAGACATCTCATAAGCCGATTATTCCTTCAATAAGCAGAATATCGGGCTTTGTCACAAAACATTACATTGTGATAACCGTGCTTTTCATAGTCCTTCTTGTTCCGGCTATCTACGGCAATAGCCGCACTCCGGTATATTACAAGCTTGATACGTCGCTTCCGGAGGATCTGGCATCCATAGCAGCAAACGAAGAGCTTCAGGAAAAGTTTGACCTTAACTGTATGCATATGGTTTTGGTAAGCTCTGATACGCCGTCTTATGAAGTGGCCAGGATGAATAACGATATCGCCTCTTTAGACGGAGTAAGCTCTGTGCTTGGACTCGACTCTCTTGTGGGAGCTACCATCCCGGAGAGCGAAGTGCCGGAAAGCTTAAGGGATATGCTTGAAAGCGATAACTGGAAGATGATAGTTATTATGTCCGAGTACGAGGTCGCAACAGATGAGGTAAACGAGCAGTGCGAAGAAATTTCTTCCATAATAAAGAGTTATGACGAGGATGCGATGCTTGTCGGCGAGGCGCCGTGTACTAAAGACCTTATAGAGATAACGGATACGGACTTTAAGACGGTATCGTTTGTATCGATAGGACTTGTATTTTTGATCATTCTTATATTGTTCAGATCGATAACCATACCGGTTATGCTTGTGGCAATCATCGAATTTGCGATATTCGTAAATATGTCATTCCCGTATTACACGGGCACGAAGGTGCCGTTTATAGCATCTATAGTAATAGGAACAATACAGCTCGGAGCTACGGTTGACTATGCCATCCTTATGACGACAAAGTACAAGCAGTATAGGTGCGCAGGCTTCGGCAAGGAAGGCTCTCTTATAAAGGCACACGAAAATTCCATAGAGTCCGTTATGGTAAGCGCGCTTTCATTCTTTGCGGCGACCTTCGGCGTGGGACTTTATTCGGATATAGATATGATAGGTTCTTTATGCACACTTATGGCGAGAGGCGCGATCATCAGTATGTTTGTTGTGGCTCTTGTACTTCCTTCGATGCTCAGAATATTTGACGGAGTCATCATTCATACGAGCGGCGGATTTAAAGAAGTCCGGGAAATGGACAAAGA
>CAJOOU010000081.1 GCA_905236735.1 uncultured Eubacterium sp.
CGTAGCTTCCCTCATCTTGTCCAGAGATTCAAAATGCCGCATGAGAGCCTTTCTCCTTGCAGGTCCTATACCCTTAACATCATCTAAAACCGAGTGAGTCTGGCCTTTGCTCCGGAGCGAGCGGTGATATGTGATGGCAAATCTGTGTGCCTCATCCTGCACCCTTGTGATAAGATGAAATGCAGCACCGGACTTATCTATCGGTATTTCCCTGTTATCCACATAAAGTCCCCTCGTCCTGTGATGGTCATCTTTTACCATACCGCAAACAGGAATGCTTATCCCAAGTTTCTCAAGCACCTGCTCTGCTATGTTTACCTGGCCTTTTCCTCCATCCATAAGTATCATGTCCGGGAATTTGGTGAAGCTGCCTGTTTCCTTGTTTTCTCTTTCGCTCAGTCCTCTCGAAAATCTTCTGGTAAGCACCTCATCCATGGCCGCATAGTCATTTTGTCCCGATAAGGATTTAATCCTGAACTTCCTGTAATCGCTCCTTTTGGGCCTGCCGTTTTCGTACACAACCATTGAGCCCACCATATTGTATCCGCTGATATTTGAAATATCATATGCTTCTATTCTTTTCAGTTCTCCGACTCCCGTCAGTTTCCCAAGTTCCATCATCGCACCTAAGGTACGCTGTTTTTCACGCTTGAGTTTTTCCCTGTCGGTATTTAAAATAAGCTCCGCATTCTTTTTGGCCAGCTCCACCAGTTTTTCTTTGGCTCCTTTTTGCGGCGCCCTGATATAAACCCTGTGTCCTCTGATTTCGGAGAGCCATTTTTCCATAAGCTTTGCATCCTTTGGCATAGTCTGCATCATCAGTTCCCTGGGGACAAAAGGTGTCCCGGAATAATACTGTTTTATAAAGCTGCCAAGCACCTCATCTTCGTCCTCATCCGCAGCAAGAGATATATAAAAATGCTCTCTACCCATGAGTTTGCCGTCTCTTACAAAAAACACCTGGATAACAGCATCATTTTCGCCCTTTGCCATGGCGATTATATCTCGGTCTTCTCCGCCTGTGGCTGTTATCTTCTGTTTCTGAGCCACTGCCCTTACACTGTCTAAAAGTTCCTTTGTCTCTGCAGCCTCTTCAAATTTAAGTTCACTTGAAAATGCATACATCCTGTCTTCGAGTTCCTTTATAAGAGGCGAAAAATTTCCTCCCAGAAATTCAAGGGCTTTGTCCACCCTTTCCATATATTCATCCCTGGTAATATATCCCTGACATGGAGCCGGGCATCTGCACAAATGATAATTGAGACAGGCTCTCTCACTCATTTTTTCTCCGGTTATTTTCCTGCGACAGGTTCTCAGCTTATAAAGTTTATTAATGAGTTCAACAGTATTTTTCACTGCTCCCGCACTCGTATAAGGGCCAAAATATCTGGAACTGTCCTTTTTCATAAGCCTGGTGCTTACCACCTTTGGAAACTCATCTCCCAAAGTCACTTTGATATAAGGATATGTCTTGTCATCCTTAAGAAGAGTATTGTATTTTGGCCGGTGCTGCTTTATAAGGTTATTTTCGAGTACAAGAGCTTCAAGTTCGGAATCCGTGACTATGTACTCGAAGTAGTCTATTCTCGGTACAAGCTGTGCAAGTATAGCTCTTCCATCACCGCCTTTTTGAAAATACTGTCTTACCCTGGATTTCAGGTTAAGAGCCTTACCCACATAGATAATCTCATCGCTTTTGTCATGCATTATATATACACCGGGTTTATCCGGCAATTTTTTTAATTCTTCTTTTATATCAAACATAATTATATTTTAACATAAAAGGCTGCGGCTTTAAACAAGCCACAGCCCTTATATTATCAGTTTTTCCTCACGGAATATTTAACTCATTCAGAGCGTAAACTCCTACTGAGTTATATCTTGAAAATTGCAAGTTCCTGTTCCATTTCTTCCACAACCTTTGACACATGATCGGCAGCTCCCGATACATTGCCCATAAGTTCATTTACAATTGTGGCAGCAGCAGATGTTTCCTCTGTACTTGCCGCATTTTCCTCGGCTATTGCAGAAAGATTCTCAACAACATTTACCACATCAGCCCTGGCATTGTCCATCTTGGCAGTACGCCTTGAAATAGTTTCAAGACCTTCAATTGTTTTTTCTACACCGTCGCGCACTCCGATAAATATTTCTCCGGTCTGTTTAACATAATCACTCTGTTTTACCATGACCTCACGAACTTCTTCCATAGTGCGCACAGCCTCATCCGAGTCTGAGATAAGCTCTGCTATAACGCTTTCAATCTGCTGGGCACTGCTTGAAGACTGCTCTGCAAGTTTCTGTATCTGGGCAGCTACTACAGCAAATCCCTTACCCTGTTCTCCGGCTCTTGCCGCTTCAATTGAAGCATTTAAAGAAAGCAGATTTGTTTCTTCAGCAATGGCGGTAATAATATCCGTCGCCGCCTTAATCTTAGATGCCGACGCATTTGTCGTATTGGTCTGTTCATAAATCCTGTCAATAGCAGCTGTAGTCTTTTCTCCAATGGCCGTAAGTTTGTCAATTACCTCTGTTACTTCATGGCTGGCTTTCTGCATGGCTTCGGAAGTTTTAATAATATCACCTGTCTCTTCCGTTGCATTACCTATCTGTCCTCCGATTTCAACTACGGCAGCTGTGGCTTTCTCAGTCTCCGTAGCCTGGGATGTAGCACCTTCCGCAATCTCTCTTACGGCATTTTCAACCTGATTTACACTTGAAAGTGTACTTGTTGAAATATCCATAAGGTCCTCAGATGTAGCATAAAGCTCCTGTCCCTTGCTCTGCAGTTCGGCAGCCACCCTTCTTATAGCAGATGTGAGCTTTATTGTGGAGTTTGTAATCATTCCCACCTCATCCTTACGCCTTGAATAACGCGATATCTCTTCTGCCTTTGTCATATCCATGGTCTCAGCAATATCTTCAATTATTCCACCAACTACCGCAAGATCTTTTACATTGAATCTGACGATAATGATGGTAACCGCAAGAATAAGAAGAGCTATCACAAAGCATGTAAGATATACAACCTTTGTAAGATAAATTGTTGACGCCTGCACTTCACTCATTTCATCTGTTACTACAAAGAAAAGCCCGTATTTTGAAAGATACTCATAAGAAGCTTCAGTCTTTACACCGTTAACATCTTTATAAGTCTCAGAGAATACATCTCCGTCACTGCCGTCTAGTGCCTCTTCAACCATGGCAAGGTAGTTCTCATCTGTAACTTCCGTGTTTATAAGGCTCTCATCAGCATTGTAAACGAAAAGATTGTCATTTATATCAATCATGCTGTATGTGGCATTGTCCCAACCATGGAAAGAAAGTGAGTTGATTACTTCAAGCAATCCGTCAATATTTATTCCGCATCCGACATATCCAATACCTTCCCCATCATCATTAAATACCGGATAGTAGTATACAACCACCATGTTTCCTGATGCCGGCGAATACTTTATTCCTCTGAAATATCCTTCGCCTGTAGACCACATGTTTTCAATAACTCCCTGTACTGTTTCGAGTGCACTCTCATCGGTTACTCCGTATTCTCCTACCGCATCATGATTGCTGTGCACGAGTTGCAGCGTATTGTAATCATTGACATATAATCCCTCCAGATAATCAAATGAAGCTGCATAATCATCAATGTAGGTCTGTGCTGCTTCGTAATTCATTTCGTTATCCGGTTCTTCCAGAATCCTTTTTACCTGTCCCGACTCAGAAAGTCCCGACAAATAGGTGTCAAGTTTCTGGATGTAAGACACAATAAGCTGCGCACGAGCATCGGCAGCTTCCGTCATACGATTGGTTGACGCCTCTTTCATTGCCGATTTCGTGCGTACATTAACTGTAGCTGCAAGTATGAATAGTAAAATAGCAAGCGTAATAGAGACAACGATAGATATCTTCGTTGCCATTTTCAGATTTCTCATCATAGGTTTCAATCCTCCCTTATATGTTATCAATCCTTGCCAAATACCTTTATAATACCGCCCTTTCCCCAAAAAGCAGTTTGGCATTTACGGTCAGATTATATCTATATTTAGCAAATGTGTCAACAGTAAAAA
>CAJOOU010000082.1 GCA_905236735.1 uncultured Eubacterium sp.
AGGTATGGAGATTTATACCAATACTCCGAAAGTACTTGAAACAAGAAAGTCAACTCTTGAGTTTATCTTATCTACTCATGATAAGAAGTGTCTTTCATGTGTCAGAAGTGGAAAATGTGAACTCCAGACACTTTGCAGACAGTTCGGTATAGAAGATCAGGATGCCATTTCAGGTGAGAATAACAAATATGAGCTTGATACATCGGCTGCGCACATGGTCCGTGATAATAATAAATGTATTCTTTGCAGAAGATGTGTTGCTGCATGTACAAAGACTCAGGGCATAGGGGTTATTGGTGCAATCCAGAGAGGATTCAATACTCATATCGGTTCACCATTTGATATGCCTCTCGGCGATACAAGCTGCGTATCCTGCGGACAGTGTATAGCAGTCTGTCCTACAGGTGCTATATATGAAAAAGACTTTACAAAGGATGTGTTTAACGATATAGCAGATCCGGATAAATTCGTTATCGTTCAGACAGCTCCGGCTGTGCGTGCGGCTCTCGGAGAAGCATTTGGTATGCCTGTCGGAACGGATGTTGAGAAGAAGATGGCGGCAGCATTAAGACGCCTCGGATTTGACAAGGTATTTGATACCAATTTCTCAGCCGATCTTACCATTATGGAAGAAGCAAACGAATTCCTGGATCGTGTACAAAACGGAGGAGTTCTCCCACTTATTACATCATGCTCACCGGGATGGATAAAGTACTGCGAGCACTATTTCCCGGAGATGACGGACAACCTTTCGTCATGCAAGTCACCACAGCAGATGTTCGGTGCAATTGCTAAATCTTACTATGCTGAGAAGATGGGCATTGATAAGGAAAAGATGGTTGTTGTAAGTATTATGCCATGTACTGCCAAGAAATTTGAGCAGCAGAGACCGGAGATGAATGCAAACGGAGTTCCGGATGTGGATTATGCTCTTACTACGAGAGAACTTGCGAGAATGATTGAGCGTGCCGGAATCAACTTTATGAACCTTCCGGATGAAGAATTCGATATGCCTTTAGGTCTTGGTACAGGTGCGGCTGTTATCTTCGGTGCTACCGGTGGTGTTATGGAGGCTGCCCTTCGTACTGCGGTGGAAAAACTTACGGGAGAAGACCTTCAGGGCGGAGCTCTTAACTTTACCGATGTCAGAGGTATCGAAGGCGTTAAAGAAGCTACATACAATGTTGCAGGTATGGATGTGAAGGTTGCTGTAGCATCGGGACTTGGCAATGCAAGAAAGCTTCTCGAAGCTGTTAAAAGCGGTGAAAAAGAATATCATTTCATCGAGATAATGGGTTGCCCGGGCGGATGCGTAAACGGTGGCGGTCAGCCTCAGCAGCCGGGCAATGTGAGAAACTTTATTGACCTGCGTGCTGAGAGGGCAAAGGTTCTTTATTCTATTGATGAGGCAAATACAATCAGAAAGTCACACGAGAACCCTGCGATTATCGAGCTTTACGATACATATCTCGGTCAGCCGGGAAGCGAAAAGGCTCATCACCTGCTTCATACAACATATACAAAGAGAGGGCTTTAATCCTTTCACCGAAACGGTGAACAAGGATAAGGCATGTGCCATAAATGGGAGTGCGGATATATCCGTGCTCCCTTTGTGATAAGTTGTATTTGCATAATCAGCCTGAAACATTTATACTGTAAATAATGAAACGCCACAATTGGAGGAAATACAATGAAAGAGGTACATAGTTGTGGTGGTGTGGTAATATTTCGTGGGAAAATTCTTTTACTGTACAAGAATTATCCCGGTCATTATGACGGATGGGTTTTGCCAAAAGGAACGGTAGAAGAGGGCGAAACCAATGAGCAGACGGCGCTCAGAGAGGTCTACGAAGAGGCTGGTGTGAATCCTAAACTTATGGAATATATAGGAAAGACATCATTCCAGTTCTATGCCGACAATGTGCCGATTAAAAAACATGTCAGCTGGTATCTTATGATGGGGGAGAATTATCACAGCAAGCCACAGCAGGAAGAATACTTTGAAGATTCAGGCTACTATAAATATCACGAGGCCTATCATCTGCTGAAGTTTTCTAATGAAAAAGAAATTTTGAGCAGAGCGTACGATAAGTATCAGAAGATGAGAAAACAGCACAGATGGAAATAATATGATAATACTAACTGCTTTAAAAATCATCGGAATTATTCTTCTGGTGATTTTGGGATTACTTTTCTTTCTTTTGCTTTGCATCCTTTTTATCCCTATAAGATATGATATTTACGGCAAAGCCGGGGAAGGATATGAGGCCGGATTCAATGTATCTTATCTGATTGGGCTGTTTAAGGTTCACGGGCAGTATGATGGAGACGGTTTTGATATTAAACTTAGGGTTTTATGGTTTAAGTTGTTTGAGGACAAAAAAACTGAAAAAACCATAAAAGACGGTGAAAGCCAAAGGGCAGAAGAAGGACCTGAAACAGAGCCGGAAAATTGCAGCCGGCAAAAGTATGCCGACCCGGTAAAAACAGAAGAAAAGAAAGATGCAAAGAAAGATGCAAAAGAGCCGGAAAAACCCAAAAGACGGCAAAAATCCCAAAAGGATGAAAAAGACAATGCCCCAAATACTCTCGGCAAATTAAAAAAGCTGCTTGAAGATGAGTCTGATAAGGAAGCGATATCACATATTTTTAATGTTATAATAAAGCTGCTTAAAAGGATTTTTCCCGATACGGCAAAGGGAAGGGTGATTTTTTCACTGGGCAGCCCGGAGCTTACCGGACAGGCACTTGGCATACTGAGCCTTATCCCTATGTTTATGGATAAAAGACTTCATGTAGGAGCGGATTTTGAGTCTGATGAGGTCTATGTTAACGGTAATATCAGGATAATAGGCCGTATCAGACTGTATATATTTGTACTGGCGGCTGCTTATATTTTTAAAGACAGTAAAATAAGAAGGTTAATTAAACACTTAAGATAACAGGAGGATTTAAAATGGCAGAAAATAATTTTAAAGCAACGGTGCAGACTCTGTTTGAGGGTATGGATTCTTTCCTATCATCAAAAACTGTTGTCGGGGAACCTATCAAATTCGGTGATACTATAATTCTTCCGCTTGTGGATGTTATGTTTGGCGTGGCGGCCGGAGCCTTTGCCGACAGTAAGAAAAACAATGGCGGAGGAGGAATGGGAGGAAAGATGACTCCCAGCAGCGTGCTTGTCATACAGGGAGATAAGATAAAGCTGGTAAATATCCGTAACCAGGACGGACTTACCAAAATCCTCGATTTAGTGCCGGATATTGTCGATAAGATAAGCGGCAGAATGCACAAAGGAGAGGAAACCGAAGAAGAAAAAGCTGCCAAAGAAAAGCTGGAAGAAATGATAATTGAAGCAGCAAATAATACGGAGCAGTAGGGCGCCTTATAAAAAAGACTTCCGATTATTTTCGGAAGTCTTTTTATTCTCATATATTTGGGAAAGAGAAAGAACCTTAGGCTCTCTCAACTTTACCCGATCTTAAACAAGAAGTGCAAACATGCATCTTCTGAGAAGCTCCGTTAACCTTAACCTTTACGGATTTTACATTCGGTTTCCAAATCTTGTTGGATCTTCTATGAGAATGGCTCACTGCATTACCGAAATGAGCGCTTTTTCCACAAACATCACATTTTGCCATTTTGAGCACCTCCTTGCATTATCTTCATTAGCACAAACCTCTGTGAGGTTCGCAACATTGATAGTTTATCAGAGACAGGGGCAAAATGCAAGTGATTTTTTCATTTTATAAAAAAGATATTTATTTTTCCGCACATAAATAGTATAATAACGACGAGCGGCCGTCGAATACGGCGAAAATGTTATTTCTGGAAGACTTGGAGGTACATTAATGAAAGGACATATGGACAATGCAATGGGCAAGGTCGTTATAAGCCCGGAAGTTATTTCTACATATGCAGGAAGCGTTGCTGTAGAATGCTTTGGTATAGTGGGCTTTGGCGCGATAAGCATGACTGACGGTATTGTAAAGCTTCTCAAAAAAGAGAAGATTACCAGAGGTATTAATGTTACGGTAAAAAACGGAGAAATAACCCTTGATTTTCACATTATCATTGCATATGGCGTAAATGTGGCTACCGTTACGGATAATCTTATTGAAACGGTTAAATACAAGGTAGAAGAATTTACCGGACTTAAACTTGATAAAATAAATATTTATGTTGAAGGCGTAAGAGTCATCGACTAATTAAGGAGGATATTCTCTTGGAATTAAAAAGTATTGATGCTTCGCTTCTTGCGAGAATGTTTTTGGCGGGGGCAAAGAATCTTGAATCTCAGAAAGAGTATATAAATGAACTCAATGTTTTTCCTGTGCCGGACGGTGATACGGGTACAAACATGACAATGACAATAATTTCGGCAGCGGGAGAGGTATCTTCCCTTGATGAGCCTACAATGACAAGCCTTGCAAAGGCTATTTCTTCCGGCTCACTTCGTGGGGCAAGGGGTAACTCAGGCGTTATCCTTTCCCAGCTTTTAAGAGGGTTTTCCAAAACCATAAGTGAATATGATGAGCTTAATGTAAGCATAGTTGCCGACAGTTTTGAAAGAGCTGTGGAAACGGCTTATAAGGCTGTAATGAAACCAAAAGAAGGTACAATCCTTACGGTGGCCAGACGCACCTACGAAAAAGCGGCTGCAATGGCGCTTGAGACAGACGATTTTGTTGCCTTCGGTCAGGCTGTGCTTGATGAAGCGCAGGCTGCTTTGGATGAGACTCCGGAACTTCTGCCCGTACTTAAGGAAGCCGGCGTTGTAGATTCGGGCGGAACAGGTCTTTTGGAGTTTTTAAAGGGCTGTTATGATGTTGTTCTCGGTAAGGAGATCGATTATTCCCTGGCAGCTCCAAAAGAGTCCGGCAGACCAATGAAGATAACTGCCGAAACCGAAGCAGAAATCAAATTCGGATATTGTACGGAGTTTATCATTGTTTTAAACAATCCGGTGGCTCAGGATGAACAGATGGCTTTCAGAGACTATCTCGAAGCTCTCGGAGACTCTATAGTATTTGTTGCTGATGACGAGATAATAAAGGTACATGTACATACGAACGATCCAGGTCTTGCATTGCAGAGAGCCCTTAACTACGGGTCACTGAGCAAGATTAAAATTGACAATATGCGCGAGGAGCACCAGGAAAAGCTGTTTAAGGACTCGATGAAACTTGCAAAAGAGCAGGCGTCCGAAAGAAAACAGTCTGCCGCTTTAGCTAAACATAAGGAGTTTGGATTTGTGACAGTGTCTGTCGGAGACGGACTTTCCGCAATATTTAAAGAACTTGGTGCAGATGAAGTCATAGAGGGCGGTCAGACTATGAACCCGAGTACCGATGACCTGCTTAAGGCGGTAGAGAGGATAAATGCCGATACCGTATTTATTCTGCCTAATAATAAAAACATAATAATGGCAGCCAATCAGGTTGCAGAGCTTGCTGAGGGCAAGGAGGTTATTGTTATACCTACAAGCACGGTTCCTCAGGGTATAACAGCTCTTATCAGCTTTTTGCCGGAGACATCGGCCGAAGAAAACAAAGAGGCTATGGTTAATGCGATAAGTGTCGTTAAAACAGGTCAGCTCACCTATGCCGTGAGAAATACCACAATAGACGGCATGGAAATATCGGAAGGTGATTATATGGCTGTCGGTGACAAGAGTATACTTGCCGTGGGCAAGGATATGAGACAGGTTATTGCTGATATGATGGATGAAATGGTGGATGACGATTCCGAGATTATTACCATTTATTCCGGAGCAGAGGTTTCAGATGAGGATGCGGCATCTGTTGAAAAGATGATAGCAGAAAAGTATCCTGAGTGCGAGGTGGAACTTCACGAAGGCGGTCAGCCTATTTATTACTATGTTATTTCTGTTGAATAATACGGAGGCAAAATGGAACTTTATTCTTCTATAAGAGGCTTAAAAGGCATAGGAGAAAAAACAGAAAAACTGTTTGGGAAATTAGGAGTATATTCATGTCTGGATATGCTCCTTTATTTTCCCAGGTCCTTTGCGGAGTATCCTGATATAGCCGACCCTGTTGATATAACGGTAAACAAGGTTTTTGCCGTAAAAGGGAAGGTGCTCGATAAACCACTTAGAAAAAAGACTGCGAGAATGGATATAGTTATTGCACAGATGACGGACGGACTGAATGAATTTGGTCTTACTTTTTTCAGACAGCCCTATATGTCATCTGTACTTAAAAGCGGAGATGAGTTTGTTTTTTACGGTAAGGTATATGCCAAAGGGCAGAAGTTTCAAATGGATCAGCCAAGGGTATTTACTACCGAAAAATATCAGGAGATGCAGACATCACTTCAGCCGGTATATCCGCTTACCTTTGGACTAAAAAACCAGACCGTTATAAAAGGGGTAGAGGCTGCGCTTTCTAACGGAGTTTTTCCGGATGAGATTATTCCTGAAAATATAGCTGTAAAATATGATTTTCCAAATGAAAAAGATGCTGTTTTTGCCATGCATTTTCCGAAAAGTAAAGAGGAGTATTTAAGAGCCAGAAGCAAATTCACCTATGAAGAATTTTTGTTTTTTATCCTTGGAATAAAGTATCAGAAGCAGAGTCTGGGAAATATTAAAAATAATTACAGGATTACGGAAACATCCGTTATGGAGGAGGTAAAAAACAATCTGGGATATGAGCTTACACCTTCCCAGAAAGATGCTCTTTTTGATATTTTAAGAGATGTTTCGGCAGAAGGATGTATGCAAAGGCTTTTGCAGGGAGATGTGGGCTCGGGAAAAACAATAGTAGCCTTCCTTAGCATGATTGCCTTTGCTCAAAACGGATATAAGTCTGCTCTTATGGCGCCTACCGAGGTTCTGGCGGTGCAGCATTACGAGTCTTTATGTAAACTGGTAAAGAAAAACGGTCTGAAAACCGAGGTTTTGCTTCTTACAGGTTCTGTTAAGGCGAAGGAAAAAAGAGAGATTTATGAGAAGCTGATAAAAGATGAGCCTGTATTTGTTATTGGCACCCAGGCGCTTATACAGGAGGGTGTTTTGTATAACGGGCTCGGTCTTGTTGTTACTGACGAGCAGCACAGATTCGGAGTAAACCAAAGGGATATTTTTTCTCAGAAAGGCTCTCATCCCCATGTACTTGTAATGAGTGCAACTCCGATACCGAGGACTTTGTCCATAATATTATACGGAGATCTTGATGTATCTGTTATGGAGGGGATGCCCCGAAAAAGGCTTCCGATAAAAAATGCCGTGGTGAAGGAAAAAAGCCACCCGGCATGTTATAGAAAAATACTTGAACAGCTCAATATGGGGCATCAGGCGTATGTAATATGTCCCCTTGCGGAAGAGTCGGAAGAGATCAATGCCAAAGATGTGGTGAGTTTTTGCAATCAGCTGAGGGATGTTTTTCCCAAAACTGTAAGGATAGAATACTTAAACGGAAAACTTCCTTCATCACAAAAACAGGAAATAATGGACGATTTTGCGTCGGGTAAAATAAAAATCCTGGTTTCCACAACTGTAATTGAAGTGGGCATAGATGTTGCAAATGCCACAATTATTATGATAGAAAATGCCGAAAGGTTTGGACTGGCACAGCTGCATCAGCTAAGAGGCAGGGTGGGACGAAGCGATAAGCAGTCCTATTGTATTCTTGTAAACGGTTCCGATAAGGATGAAGCATCGGAAAGACTGGAGATATTAAACGGGTCAAATGACGGGTTTTATATAGCCGAACAGGATTTGAAACTCAGGGGACCGGGAGAGTACTTCGGCTACAGACAAAGCGGTGATATGTCTTTTAAGGTGGGAGATATTTATGAAGACCAAAATATGCTCAAAAATGCCGCGTCAGATGCTGCGGATATTCTTTCAAAAGACCCCGCCCTTGATTTGCCTGAGCACCAGAGGCTTAAGGCGAGGGTACTTTTATATATGAAAGAGAGAGCCGAACTTACCGGAATATAGCTATGATTCCACGAGAGTAAGCGCGGAGATGTCCGTGGAAGCTATGAGGGAATAGTTGGTATAATAGACTACAAATCCCGGTTTTGCTCCGTTTGGTTTTTTGACATTTTTACGCTGCAGGTAGTCAATCTCGACCTTACCTGCATTTCTGCCGCCTGAATAATAGGCGGCAAGCGAGCCCGCCTCTTCAAAGGCGCGGTCTGTCATTTCTTTTCCGCCTGTTTTAACTATTACATGGGAGCCCGGAGTCTTTTTGGCGTGAAACCACCAGTCTCCGCCGTTTGCCACCTTGAAGGTGAGTTCATCGTTCTGCAGGTTGTTTTTGCCTACATACATATCAAAACCATCGGAAGATATATAGTGAAACGGAGTGCTTTTTCCCGGTTTAGAGACCTTTTTTGAAAGCGTATGTCTTTTTATATATCCGCAGTTTATTAGTTCGTCCTTAATCTGCATAAGGTCGGCCTCGGATACGGCAATGCCCAGGGAAGTATCTATTGTCATAAGATGGTCAAGCTCGGATTTGGATGATTCGAGCTGAGAGCTTAATGCCTCTGCCGTTCTTTTCAGCTTGTTGTATCTGGCAAAATATTTCTGTGAGTTTTCCTGGGCGCTTATGGTGCTGTCGAGAGGTACAATTATATTTTCGTTGGTATAGTAGTTTAAAAGCTCGCATTTTTTTTCGCCTGCTTTTACGCTGTATCCGTACGCATTTAAGAGCTCACCGTAGAGCTTGTATTTGTCTTTCTTTTCCGTGTCTTTCATTTGGCGAAGCTGCAGGTCGTACTTCCTTCTTGTGCGGTCTATTGCGTTTGAAACAACCTTTCTGAGGTCGGATGATTTTTGCCTTATCCTTGAATATACTTCCTTGTCCTTGTAATAGGTATGGATGACTTCGGATACGCTGCTGAATTCTTTTATTTCGTATCCTTCATACATTGAGGGTTTTATGCATGAAAAATCAACCGGTTCCCTGCCGCTGTAAATAATACACGGGAAGAACCTGCCGTTTTTGATATCGTCCATAAGCCATGAAAAGTGATTGTATATATGCTTTTTGGTATCTTTGCTGAGACTGCTTGTCATAGTTTCAGGATCAATTGAGCTCCTGAAACAGATTTCTGAGGCAATCTGGGGAGAAATACCGTTATAGCTCTGATAGATGGCTTTTTGTATATCTGCATCTTTTGATGAGATAAGACCGCAGAATTCCTCTTCGCTTGTGTTTAGAGGATCTTTTTTATCGGCCGTTTTCGGGTAAAAATATTCTCTGCCCGGCAAAACCTCTCTTAATGAACTCATATTTGCCGAAATATGCTTTACGGCGCCGAGAATCATATTATTTTCATCACAGAAAATAATGTTGGAGCGTTTACCCATAAACTCGGCATAAATATATTTGGTGCATAAATCTCCGAGGTCGTTATAGTGCTGTATTTCGAATCTGATTATTCTTTCGGTCTCAGGCTGGGTGATGCTTATTATCCTGCCGTTTGCTATATGTTTTCTTAAAAGCATACAGAAGTTGGGCGCACTTATAGGGCTGGGTTTTCCCGTTTGGGTAATATATATAAGTGGGAGAGAGGCGTTTGCCGACATAACGAGTTTGACAGAGCCTCCCTGTTTTTTGTTTATAGTAAAAAGAAGCTCATCGGGTTCGGGCTGGGCGATTTTGGCAAGCCTGCCGCCTATTACTTCTTTGTTTAAATCATAGACAATATTTGCGATAACTGTTCCGTCAAAAGCCACTTGAAATCATCCTTTCAATTTTTAGGCTGACGGGACGCATGTGTTTGGCTTTCGTCAGCCTGATTCAGTAAAACTAATCATAACTTAAAAAATGTAAAGTTGCAATGTATTAATAAATTATGATACTATTCTAATATCTATTCCGGGCCTGTGGGTGGCGTATGTTTATGGCTCGCCTCAGCCTCAATATGCAAGGAGTTATTTTGGGGAGTTTTTATGTACAGAGACGAAGAAAGGGAGACAATATCTCATATTGCGTATTTAGCCGTGCTTACTTTGCTCGGGCTTCTTTTGATAATCATTTCTTACATTTCAGGTTGGAATACGGCTTTTATACCGATTACATTCATAATGATAGTAAGCTGCTGGGCGTTTCACATTATTAATCTGGGAACCGAAAGTCAGAGACTGTATTTTTATACAATATGTACAGGCATACTTCTTTTTTACTATGGAGCCCATCCCAAGGCTCTTACAGACATTCCCATTGTTATCTGCCTTGTTGTCATAGCTCTTTCGGCAAAGAATGATATGAAGCTTGCGTATATGGCTGTTATTCCTTATCCGTTACTTATTATTTATCATATATTTACGGGTTATATAGGGCCGGGAAGCGAGCAGATAGTTATATCAAGGCTCTTTCTCGGGATAGTTGCCGTTGCTGCGTCCCTTATTCTTGCCAAATCCATTTTTGTAAACAGAATTAATTCCGAGTCTGAATATAAGCAGCTTCAAAAAGAACTTGATGATGCTATGAATAATACCGAGAACTTTCTTGCAAATGTGTCGCATGAACTAAGGACTCCGATAAATGCAATTAACGGTATTACCGAAATCATGCTTTCGTCAAAGCTTCCGGAGAATCTTATAAAAGATGCCGAATCAATTCATTATGCCGGGAAAAGGATATATAACCAGATATCAAATATTCTGGATTTTTCGGAGATAACCACCGGAAGCATCCGGGTAGTGCCCCACGAGTATGAAATTACCTCTGTGGTTAATGATGCATATGAGAATGTTATCTGGGGAGACTATGGCAAAAATCTGGATATTGCCATAGATATTGAATCGGATATTCCGGTTGTTTTATTTGGTGATGACGCAAAAATTAAGAAGATAATAAGTGAGCTCCTTGATAATGCGATTAAATTTACCTCGGTCGGCGGAGTATATCTCTATATAAGCAAGAGGGATGAAAAATACGGCATTAATCTCAATATAGATGTCAAAGATACCGGAAAAGGAATGAACCGCAGAGAGATTGAGGCTATTTATAAAGGGTATTATAAAAAAGACACCGAGAGTAACCGTACAACAAACGGTATGGGCATAGGCCTTTCTATAGTACATGCTCTTGCCTCGGCAATGGACGGATTTATGAGTATAAGTTCCCGTGAAGGAGAGGGGACTCATGTGCACATATCCATACCTCAGGCGGTCAGAAACAAACAGCCTGCAATCTACCTGCCCGACAGCAGCAGATACAATATAGGATGTTATTTTAATACGGACAAATATGCCAAAAAAGAGGTTGCCGCATATTACGGGGCTGTTATTGAACATATAAGGGAAGGCCTGGGTATAAAGATAGCAACTGCTTCATCTTTCATAGAATTTAAGGAAATCATTAAATACAATAAGCTGTCCCATGTATTTATCTCCGAATGGGAGTATGAGATGGACAGAAGATATTTTGAGGAATTATCAAAGAGTGTGCGCCTTTTGATGTTTTCGGCAACGGGTGATGCAGTTGACAATGCGGACATTCTTGTTGTTAAAAAACCTGTATTTGTCTTAAATGCCATAAATATTTTGGATGATGCCTATACCGGCGTAAAAAAGGAAAAAGAGCCTTTTGCTGATTACAGCCGGCTCAGGGTACTTGTTGTAGATGATGACTCAATGAATATCATGGTGGCCAAGGGAATACTTTCCATGTACGGGATAAGTGCCGAGAGTGCCACAAACGGCAGAATGGCGGTGGACAGATGTGCAGCAGAAGATTTTGACATTATTTTCATGGATCATATGATGCCGGGGATGGACGGCGTCGAAACTATGAAAAAAATCAGAATGCTAAGAAACGGATTTTATAACGATATACCTATTATTGCTCTTACTGCAAATGCGGGAAGCGGTGCAAGGAGTATGTTTTTTGAACAGGGATTTAATGATTTTGTTGCCAAGCCGGTTGAGAGCTCGGCAATGACAAGGGTTCTCAGAAAGTTTTCGGGAGGCGTGGGAAGCGTATGAAAGGAAAAGAACATATAATTATTTCTGCCGACAGCATCTGTGACCTTCCGCCGGAACTTAAGGATAAATACAAAATCAGCTGTATACCGTATTATGTAAACACATCGGGAGCTCATCTTATTGACGGCGAAGAGGTTGATTCGGATGATCTTATGGTGTATCTGTCAAACAGCAGTAATATAGCTGTTTCCGCTTCACCGGAAGTCAATGAATATAATGCGTATTTTCGCAGCCTTAAGCTTAAGGCAGACCACATTATACATATCAGTGCCGGCAAAAATGTCGGCGAAGGGTATACAAGGGCAAATGAAGCTGCCAAAACCATGGAAAATGTTTATGTTGTTGAGAGCGGTCTTATTTCGAGCGGAATAGGTATACTTGCAATAAAAGCATCTGAATATGTGAGTGAAGGTCTGGCCGTTGATGAGGTTTTGCGTGAACTTGAACAGGATAAAAAGCTGATACCCGTGTCTTTTTATGCAAAATCGGGAGACAGGCTTTCAGAAAGCGGCAGGATTTCGGAAAGAATAAATAAAACAAGTAAAAGACTGGTTTCACATCCGATACTTGAGATGAGAAATTCTTCCATTTCACTAAAAAAGTTTGTTTTCGGCAGGGATAAAAAGGCGTTTTCCTCGTACATAAGAAGTGTAATGAAAAATCTCTGGAGGATAGATGATGAGACAGTATTTATTACCTATGCGGGTATGGATGACGACTCACTTGAGTTTATCAGGGATGAAATTAAAAAATACATAGAGTTTAAAAATGTTATTTTCCAGAAGGCGTCCGCGGCCATAGCGGTTAACTGCGGTGCGGGTACGGTAGGGATAATATTCTCATATAAAAGAAGTGCGCCGTCAAAACTTTCGGGAGAGGAGAACAAAAAACCGGGTTTAAAGGACAACCTCAAAAATTTTGCTTTTTATTTTTTTATAAATGAAGAATACGAAATCAGACATATAAGGGTAAATATCATCTTCAGCTTAATGATTATCGGAGGCGTTATATTTATGCGGCTCTCCGGGGTAAAGCTTATACCTGTGATTTTCTATGCTGTGGTTTTTGTTTTATTGTGGATGGTTTTTGCTGTTTTAAACCTGGCATATAAAATGCAGAGGGAGGCCTTGATGAGACACGAAGAGGAGCTGCTTTTTGCAAATAATGCAAAAAACACCTTCCTGGCAAATATGTCTCATGAGATTAGAACGCCCATAAACGGTATTATTGGTATGGATACGATGCTGCTTCGGGAGTGCGGGGATGATAACCAGGCCCTCAAAGAATATGCAGTTAATATCAAGCATGCTTCAAACCAGCTTCTTGCCATTGTAAATGACATACTTGACATATCCAAGATAGAGTCAGGCAAACTTGAGGTTATTAATGCGGACTATAAGGTTTTCAATCTGATAAGGGATTGTGTAAATATAAATGAACCAAGGGCTGATGCCAAAGGGATTAAATTCATTTTAAAGGCGGATGGGGCTCTTCCTTCCGTGCTCTTTGGGGATGAGATAAGAATAAAGCAGATTATAAACAACCTTTTATCCAATGCCATTAAATATACCGAGAGCGGAAGTGTTATTTTTGAAGTAGGCTATAAGTTTATTAACGATGCAAGGATTAATCTCGTGCTTTCCGTTAAAGATACGGGTATAGGTATTAAAACCGAAGATATGGCATCGCTTTTTGACAGCTTTACGAGACTTGAAGAGGGAAGAAACAGAGCTATAGAGGGCACGGGACTTGGACTGAACCTGACAAGGGCTTTGGCGGAGCTTATGGACGGAACTATTTCCGTGGAAAGCGTATACGGCAAGGGATCCACATTTAAGGCGGTTTTGCCACAGATAATAAAAAGTAATGTGCCTGTGGGAGACTTTAATAAAAGGCTTAAAGAAATTGATTTATCGGAGATGACCGAAAGAACCTATGTTTACGCACCTAAATGCCGCATTCTTGTTGTGGATGATGTGGAAATGAACCTTTTTGTTGCCAAAGGATTGCTTAAATACACCGGAGCTGTCATTGATACGGCATCCAGCGGTATGGAAGCCCTTGACCTGGTTGCAAAAAACAGCTATGAAATTATTTTCCTCGATCATCTTATGCCAAAGATGGATGGCGTTGAGACTCTTAAAAAGATGATGGAGTTTGAAAATAGTATTAATGCTGCAACTCCGATTATCATGATGACTGCAAATGCAATTGCAGGTGCAAAGGAGGAGTATATAAAAGACGGATTTACGGATTATATAGCAAAACCGATTGTTGATAATAAATTCCAGGAGATTTTAAAAAAATATCTGCCTCAGGATAAGTTTACCGTGGTTAAATCCAAAAGCACTGAGGAAAACAGTAAGGAAGAAGAAACTGTTGCAGTGGATTTTTCGGAAGACATTATTGAAATCGAGCCGTATGAAGAAGAGGTGCTTTCGGGCAAAAATGACGCCTCGGAGTTTCCTTCTTTTATAAAAGAAATAGACTTCCTTGATACGGAGACGGGACTTAAGTTTTGTCTTTCGGATATAAATTTTTACAGGCAGATATTAAATGAGTTTATTACGGCAGATAAGACGCTTGTGCTTAACGCGGCCTTTGTCGCAAAAAACTGGAGCGATTACAAGATATATGTCCATGCTTTAAAAAGCACCTCTCTTAACATTGGTGCCATAGCCCTTAGTAATGCGGCTCTTGAAATGGAAGAAAAGTGCAAACTCTCCGATACGGACTATATTATTAGTCATCATGATGAACTTATGGAAATGTATGGTGATATTCTTAAAAAACTCAAAAGAAGGCTGATGCTCCCTGAAACAGAGTGACAAGTCCGAAAATCGCAAATATGAGGGCGGCAGCTTTATTTAAGATTTTATTGTCAATGCGACCGGCTATGATTTTGCCAAGGAAAAGCCCGAACATATCTGCGGCAAAAAGACCGAGGGAACAGGCGAGCCATACTAAAAGAGCACTTTTCAGACCGGCGTTTGCTCCGAATGTAATGGCTGTAAGTTGTGTTTTGTCACCGAGTTCGGCAATGAAAAATGTAATAAAAACTGCAAGCGGCGCAAATGAAATCTTTATATCATTTGCGTCTTCTTCTTTGCCCACATCAGGCCTGAAAAATGAAATTGCAAAAAAGATAAATACGGTTCCGGCAATGAACTTTATCAGGTATTCGGGTATCAGGGAGGCTACAAAACCGCCGGCAAGTACTGCGAGGGCGTTTAAAAGAAGGATGGCGCAGAGGGTTCCTGCGATAATATCTTTTGTTTTATATTTACCGGTTAAAGCTATGAGCATAAACTGGGTTTTGTCTCCCATTTCTGCGATAAATTCTGCGAAAAAAATTGATAAAAATGATAACATGATTAACCTCCGTAAAATTATCTTATGATGATGTAGATTGCATAAACAATGTAGAGAAAGAGCATCAGTAGTCCGTTTAATTTCCCAAGGGCTCTTTTTTTATAACATATCAGCCATACAATAATTGTAAAAAACATAAGGATGATGAAGTCTATTGCATTTTCGGTAACAAAGGATATTGGACTTATGGTCGAAGCTATACCCAAAACCATAAGGATGTTAAAAATATTTGAGCCTATGGCATTGCCGAGAGCCATGTCTATTTCACCCTTTTTAGCAGCCACAAAGGAGGTGCAAAGTTCCGGTAAAGATGTTCCTATGGAAACGATTGTAAGACCGACGAGGGTTTGGCTCATACCGGCTTCAAGTGCAATCCGGGTTGCACTTTTTACGCACAGTTGTCCTCCGATTGCTATTGCTGCGGCACCGTCAATAATAAAGATAGCACTTAAATAAGGTGATATGAGTTTTATATCATCATCAGGAGTTTTGTTTTCACGGGCTCTTTTGAGAAGGTTGTATATGTAATACGCAAATATGACAAGGAGGATAATTCCTTCTATTCTGCCGAGAGTTTTACCTGCAGTAATACCGAAAATAAAAAGAAGACCGGCTGAAAAAAGCGAAAACGGAATATCCCATTTTATTGTTTTTTCTTCAACTTTAATTACGGTTAAAAGGCTACAGACTCCAATTACAACCATAAGATTGAAGATGTTTGAACCGACTACATTTGAAATTGCAAGTTCATTGTTGTTATTTATAGATGCAACAACACTTACGGCTGTTTCAGGGAGAGAAGTACCCATGGCTATAATGGTAAGTCCGATAACTATTGGTGGAACATTGAATCTTTTTGCTATGGATGAGGCTCCCTCGACAAATGTGTCGGCGCCTTTTATAAGACAGACAAAGCCGATAATCAGTATAAGGACAACAATGAATATTGGTGCGTTTGATATGTATTCGCTCATAAATCTTCCTCCTGAAAATAAAAAAATCATGTATAGGTATAGATATACCTACACATGAGTCTCATTCTTTAAGATTTGCCAGGAATATAATTCCGGGACTGTTGACAAACCACGCTTTGCGCGAACTACTCCCTCATGGAAATGTCTATTGGACATAATATACTTAAAAATCATGTCTTTGTCAATCTGATTTTGAGGTTTATCGCAGCTGATTAAATATTATTGACTATTTTGAAGTACTTAATTATAATGATTTCGTATGCATACATATATTTTAAGACAGCAGATGCATACAGATTGGAGAAAACATGATTTATTCTATGACGGGCTTTGGCAGATATGAAGCCCTGGGCGAGAACCGTAAGGTCTCTGTGGAAATTAAATCTGTAAATCACAGATATCTGGATTTGAACATTAAAATTCCACGCAGACTTACATCTTATGAAGCACAGATCAGAGATTTCTTAAAGGAAAATATCGCTAGAGGAAAGGTTGATGTATTTGTTTCTTTTGAAGACTATTCAATAGGAGAGACTACGCTGCATTATAACAAAGAGCTTGCAGCCAGATACATGGAATATCTTTCCCAAATGTCTGAGGATTTTGAAATAAAGAATGATATCTGTGTATCACATCTTTCGAGATATCCTGAAGTAATAACAATGGAAAACGCATCGGGCGAGGATGAGATTCTTGAAAATCTTCTTATGGAAGCTGCAAAGGGAGCCTTGGATAATTTCAATCGCACCCGTACCAAAGAAGGCGAGAGTCTTAAGGAAGACCTTATCGGTAAACTCGATGATATGCTCGGGTTTGTCGACAAAATCGAGACCAGATACCCGGATGTTATTGCCGAATACAGGCAGAAACTTCTTGATAAGGTAAATGAAATCCTCGGAGAACGGACATTTGACGAAGCCAGACTCTTATCCGAAATAGTTATTTATGCAGATAAAATCTGCGTAGATGAAGAAACGGTAAGGCTTAAAACCCATATTAAATCCATGAAAGACACTCTTACAAAGGGTGGCAGTATGGGGCGTAAGCTTGATTTCATTGCTCAGGAAATGAACAGGGAGTCTAACACCATACTTTCCAAGTCCACAGATGCGGAAATATCCGATGTGGCGATAGAGCTTAAGACTACTGTTGAAAAGGTAAGAGAACAGATACAGAATGTTGAGTAATGGAGAAGTAAAATTATGAAAGGCAAGTTAATCATTTTTTCCGGTTTTTCCGGTACGGGAAAAGGGACAATAATGAATGAACTTTTGAAAAGATATCCCGAGGAATTCTGTTTGTCTGTTTCAGCTACTACAAGAAGTCCGAGAGAGGGCGAAAAAGAAGGAGTGGCCTATTTTTTTAAAACCAGAGATGAGTTTGAAGAAATGATTTCAAAAGGAGAATTCCTTGAATATGCCGAGTATGTTGGTAACTACTACGGTACACCCAGGTCATATGTGGAAGAGAGACTTAATGAAGGCAAAAATGTTTTTCTTGAAATAGAGATGCAGGGAGCTATGAAGGTAAAGGCGAAGATGCCGGAGGCGGCACTTGTGTTTATTCTGCCTCCCTCGATAAAAATTCTGGCTGAGAGGCTTTCGGGCAGAGGTACAAACACCGAGGAAGATATCCGGCAGAGAATGAACCAGGCCAGCCGTGAGGCGGAAGGTATGACGAGGTATGATTATTTCGTTATAAATGATGACCTTGAAAAATGCATTACCGATGTCAGGAATCTGGCGCAGGGAAATATTCCGGACGATTTGCCGGATGAGAGTTTTTTAAAGAATATTAAAGATGAACTTGACAGTATGTTGAAAGGAGATTTATAAAATGTTACATCCATCTTACACAGATTTAATGCAGGTAGTTAACAAAGATGTTGAGCCGGGAGAAGAGCCGGTGGTAAACAGCAGATATTCAATAGTTATGGCTACAGCCAAAAGAGCCCGTCAGATTATTGATGGAGATAAGCCGCTTGCTACGGCGAAATGCCAGAAGCCGTTTTCTGTAGCTGTAGAAGAACTTTATGAAGGCAAGGTTAAGGTCATCGGAGACGGGGAAGAGGATCTTGAGTTTGATGATGAAGAAGAGTTTTTTGAAAATACTGCTGCAGAAGAAGCGGTAGAGGAAGAAGCTTTACCGGAAGAAACTGAAGAAGAGGTCTAAAGATTACGGGCGCATTATATGATGCGCCTTTTTAAGTTTGAAATATATGAAAGTATTTTTTGTTTCACTCGGATGTGATAAAAACCTTGTTGATTCTGAGGTTATGCTTGGCCTGCTTAAAGAAGGCGGGTATGAGATAACCGATAATGAAGATGAGGCTGATGTAGCGGTTGTAAATACCTGCAGTTTTATTCTTGATGCCCAGGATGAAAGTGTCGAGACCATTTTACAGATGGCCGAAAAGAAAAACGAAAATCTTAAGGTACTTATCGTCACCGGATGTCTGGCACAAAGATATGAGGCAGAGATTAAGACAGAGATACCTGAGGTTGATGCCGTGCTAGGCACAAATTCTTATGATAAGATTGTCGAAGCGGCAAATGAGGCGCTTGAGGGAAATTTTTATGATGAATGTTCCCCGCTTAAAGGTATACCTGAGGTTAATACGGAAAGAATTATTTCCACGCCTTCCCACTATGCCTTTTTAAAAATAGCGGAGGGGTGTAATAAAAAATGTACCTACTGCATTATTCCGTCGCTAAGGGGCTCCTACAGAAGTGTGCCCATGGAAAAGCTTGTTTCGGAAGCCCGTACGCTCGCCGAAAAAGGTGTGAAAGAGCTTATTCTTGTGGCTCAGGAGACCACGGTATACGGAATAGACCTTTATGGTAAAAAATCATTGCCGGAGCTTATAAGCAGACTGTCTGAGATAGAGCAAATAAGGTGGATAAGGATACTGTACTGTTATCCTGAGGAAATCACAGATGAGCTTATTAATGTGATTAAGACAAATGAAAAGGTCTGTCATTATCTTGATTTACCTATCCAGCATGTAAATGATGATGTGCTAAAAAGCATGGGCAGAAGAACGACCAACAAGGAACTTTCGGGGCTCATTAAAAAGCTTAGGGAGGAGATACCGGACATTGCTCTTCGCACAACTCTTATTGCAGGCTTTCCAGGAGAGACAAACGAGGCTCACGAGGATGTGCTCAGGTTTATTAACGAAGCTGAATTTGACAGGCTCGGCTGCTTTACATACTCGAGAGAGGATGGCACGAAAGCGGCATGCTTTGAAAACCAGATTGCCGATGAGGTAAAAGCGTCAAGGCGCGATGATATTATGGAACTTCAAAGCGAGATTTGCGCCGATATTAACGAGGGCCTTATAGGCAATGAATACGAGGTGATTATTGACGGCTATATTCCGGAAGAAAACACCTATGTGGCGCGAAGCTTTCGGGATGCACCGGATGTTGACGGATATGTTTTTATAGAGACTGACCGCAAAAGCCTTTTGTCCGGAGATATGGTCAGGGTAAAGATTAGCGGTGCTCATGAATATGATTTAATAGGAGAACTTACAGATGAATCTGCCTAATAAACTTACTGTATTAAGGGTTGTACTTATACCGTTTTTTGTGATTTTGCTTTTATTTGATTTGCCGATAGCAAACAGGGAAATCTGGGCGCTTGTTATCTTTATTGTGGCATCATTAACCGACCTTTTGGACGGTAAGATTGCACGAAAATACAATCTCGTTACGAATTTCGGCAAGTTCATGGACCCGCTTGCGGACAAGATGCTTGTCTGCAGTGCTATGATCTGCCTCGTGGAAAAAAGCAGGCTTTCCGCATGGATAGTTATTATTATTATATGCAGGGAATTTATAATCAGCGGTTTCAGACTTATTGCGGCCGAAAACAATATTGTCATTGCAGCGGGCTGGTGGGGAAAGTTTAAAACCACCTTCCAGATGATAATGATAATACTTCTGATATTAAATATAGACAATGCATATTTTATGATTTTGACACAGGCTGTCACCTATATAGCGCTTGCGCTTACTATAATATCTCTGGCTGATTATATAGTCAGAAACAAAGATGTTCTAAAAACAAATTAAACAATCAGGTGTGAGGTGTGTATGAGAGTTATAGCGGGAAGTAAAAGACATTTTACCTTAAAAACCGTGCCGGGAAAAAATACAAGACCGACACAGGACAGAATCAAGGAAACTCTTTTTAATATATTACAGACACGCATATACGGCACAAGATTTTTAGACCTTTTTGCCGGAAGCGGAGGCATAGGCATAGAGGCCTTAAGTCGCGGGGCGGAATTTGCGGTATTTGCGGACAATGATAAAAGGGCCGCAGCTGTAATAGAAGACAACCTTGAACATACCGGGTTTACAGAAAAAGCCCTTGTTATAAACAAAGACATTAAGGCCACGCTCCGTATGACGGAAAAACTGGAGCCTTTTGATATAATATTTATGGATCCGCCGTATTTTGAAGGACTCGAAAGGGAGGTGCTTGAGGCCCTTGCAGACAGTCCTGTGGTGAGTGATGATACGCTTATAATAGTGGAAGCCGATTTACATACCGGATTTGACTATGTAGAAGAAATCGGACTTAAAATCGTAAGAATTAAAGAATACAAAACAAATATGCATGTATTCATTGAAAGACAGGAGAAATAAAAATGAAGAGAGCGATTTATCCGGGGAGTTTTGATCCATGTACTCTGGGGCATCTTGATATAATAAAAAGAGCCTCAAAAATGGTGGATGAACTGGTTGTCGGGGTGCTGATAAACAAGGCAAAAACACCATTGTTTTCAACTGAATATCGTGTTAGTATGTTAAAAGAGGTCGTAAGAGATCTGCCTAATGTTAAGGTTGAATCTTTTGAGGGATTGCTTGCTGATTATGCAAGAGAAAAAGATGCAAATATCATAGTGAGAGGCCTTAGGGTTGTCACGGATTTTGAGTTTGAACTTCAGGTGGCACAGACCAACAGAATGCTCAACTCTGATCTGGAAACCGTATTTTTGACAACAAGCCTTGAGTATTCGTATTTAAGTTCTACAACCGTCAGAGAGACGGCTGCATTCGGCGGAGATGTTTCCAAATTCGTACCGCCTGAGCTTACAGATAAAATATATGAAAGAATTAAAGAAGTAATTAAGGAGGGGGAAAATGAGCAGTAGAATTGAACAGCTTATCGAAGAAATCGAAGATTATATTTCAGATTGCAAGTATCAGCCTTTTTCACAGTCAAAGATTATTGTAGATAAGGACGAACTTGAGGAACTTTTGGATGAATTAAAAAGTAAAACTCCTGAAGAAATCAGAAGATACCAGAAAATCATATCAAACAAGGATGCCATTCTTTCTGATGCACAAAAGCAGGCAGATAATATTATTGCTCAGGCTCAGATTCAGACAAATGAGCTTGTTTCAGAGCATGAAATCATGCAAAGAGCATTTGCCCAGGGCAATGAGGTGATTGTCAATGCCACAAATCAGGCTCAGGAGATACTGGATAAGGCAACAAGCGATGCCAATGCCATAAGAACAAGCGCCATTGCCTATGTGGATGATATGCTTATGAATATTGAGAGACTTCTTTCCGGAACAATTGATGCCTCAAATCAGAGACAGGAGTCACTTGTAAAGAGTCTTCAGGCAAGTCTTGATATTGTTACGGCAAACAGGATAGAACTCAATCCGCCGGAGGCTGCTCCATCTGATGCTGCTCCTGAAACGACTGAAGACAATCAGGAAGAAAAGAAGGCACAGTAAATGGGAAAACTGGAATCACTTAACCCCGGCAGAGTATTTTACTATTTTGAGGAAATCGCTTCGATTCCTCATGGTTCGGGAAATACAAAAGAAATATGCGATTACATATGCAATTTTGCAAAAAACAATTCCTTAAAATATCACAGGGACAGCGCCGGAAATGTCATTATATATAAAGAAGCGTCATCGGGCTATGAAAATTCCCCATCAGTAATTTTGCAGGGACATATGGATATGGTCTGTGAAAAAGAAGACGATGTGGTGTTTGACTTTGAAAAAGACGGTCTCAGACTTTGCGTGGACGGAGATAATATTACCGCAGAAGGTACGACGCTTGGCGGAGATGACGGCATTGCCGTGGCAATGATACTGGCTGCGCTTGAAGATAAGGAATTAAAGCATCCGGCAATTGAGGCTGTAATTACTACGGATGAAGAAATAGGACTTGTCGGAGCGAAGGCTCTGGATATGTCACTTATTTCGTCAAAGCGTCTGATAAATATAGACTCTGAAGGGGAAGGCGTTTTTTTGACATCCTGCGCCGGAGGTGTGGATTGTGACAGCTCTTTTGAACTTGAATACAAACCTTTTGCGGGAGAGTGTTTTTTGCTTAGCGTAAAGGGACTCGAGGGAGGACATTCCGGCAGTGAAATTGATAAGGAAAGGGCAAATGCCATAACCCTTATTGGCAGGGCGCTCGGAATGCTTTCGGAAAGTGTTTCGTTTGAGATTTTTGAGGTGAGCGGAGGCCAGAAGACCAATGCAATTCCAAGAAAAACCGTTGCTTTAATTGCTGCTGCGCCGGAGGATGTAGACAGGCTCATAAGTAAAATTGATGAAATTGACGGGATTTTCAGAAATGAGTTCAGGGTGACAGATCCAGGGCTCAGGGTGAGTATCTCAGCGGCCGAAAGGTTTGACAGGGTGCTTAAACCTGCTTCCAAGGCATCGGTTCTTTCTTTTCTCAGGCTTTTACCTCAGGGAGTTATGGGATACAGCAAAGAGATTTCCGGTCTTGTTGAAACATCACTTAATCCCGGAATCATGAAATGTGAAGATGGAAAATTTATAGTATATACCTCGATAAGAAGCAGCGTTTTGTCAAAAAAAGAAGAGCTGCTTGAAAAAATCAGAGTGCTTACCGCTGTTTGCGGAGGAAGTATGACATCCTTCGGAGATTATCCGGGATGGGAATACAATCCGGAGTCTTTGCTAAGGCCCATATTCGCCGAAACATATAAAGAACTTACCGGGAAAGAGTCAAAACTGGAGGCTATACATGCCGGACTTGAATGCGGTCTCTTTGCCGGGGGCATTGATAATCTTGATGCGATTGCTCTTGGTCCGGATTTGTGGGATATTCATACTCCGGGAGAGACGCTCGGTATTTCTTCCACGGAAAGGACTTACAACCTTATTTGCAGGGTTTTGGAAAAACTAAAATAAAATGAGAGAGATTTCGGTTGGAGTAAACGAAGCCGGACAGAGGATGGATAAACTGATATTTAAATATCTGCCGAATGCTCCGAAAAGCTTTGTTTACAAAATGCTTAGGAAAAAGAATATTACCCTTAACAGGAAAAAAGCTGAAGGGAAAGAAAAGCTGAAAGAGGGAGATGTTATATCCCTCTTTTTTTCTGATGAAACTTTTGAGAAATTTTCGGGAACTGCTATGTCTGCTTATTTGGGGCATTCTCATATAGATGTAATATACGAAGACGATAATGTACTGATTTTGAATAAACCGGCAGGAGTTCTTTCACAGAAATCTTCACAGGATGATGTATCCTTAAATGAGGAGATTATTTCCTATCTTTCGGAAAAGGGGGAAATAGATGCAGAATCTCTTAAAACCTTTAAGCCGGCCGTTGTTAACCGCCTCGACAGAAATACAGCCGGGATAATACTTTGCGGCAAAACCCTTTTTGCACTTCAGAAACTCTCGGAGATTATAAGAGAGCGCTCAATCCGCAAAATATACAGGTGTATAGTAAGCGGCGAGATTGAGCGCGAAAAAACCATAGAAGGGTATCTGTTAAAGGATGAAAAATCAAACAGGGTAAGCATTTTCAAAAACAAAAAAGAAGGTGCTTCCTACATAAAAACGGGGTATAGTCCGATAAAACACTCTGACGGCTTTACTCTTCTTGAGGTAGACCTTATTACCGGAAAGAGTCATCAGATAAGGGCGCATCTGTCATCCATAGGCCATCCTATTTTGGGTGATGTAAAATACGGCGGTAAAAAGACGGGAAAGTATTCTTATCAGATGCTCTATGCCGCCAGGGTGGTATTTCCCAAAATGGAAGGGGAGATGGCGTATCTGTCGGGTAAAGTATTTGAGGCGCCGGCTCCGCCGGAGTTTGATGCGGCTTTTGAAAAGAATTTTAGGATGAGTAAATAAAAAACATATATTTATATTGTGATAATAACACAAAGTTTTTTGTATATATTGACCAAAGGTTTTGTACAAAAATCCGAACAATCTATACAAAATCCTCCTGTCTTTAGGCAATTTTTCACAAATAAAAAATTTTTTTTAGTGAAAATGTACAAAAAAATCAAAAAATCATTGCCTTGTTTCGCCAAAAATACTATAATTATGTCAGTTTGCAAAACAATATATTTGTATAGGAGGATAATACAATGAAACAGATGGAAGCAGATGTTGTAGTAGTAGCCTGCGGTATGTCAGGTCTTGCTGCTTTAACACAGGCTCAGGAAAGTCTTAACGCAACAGGCGGCGGAAAGGCAATCGCATTCGAGAAATCAGGTACTTCAGGCGGATCGGCTAATATGGGAATGGCTCTTCTTGCCTTTGAGTCACAGATGCAGAAAGAGCAGATGTATAATGACTTCACAAAGGATGATGCTTTTAACTTCTTTATGGAGTATGTACATTGGCGTTCAGATGCAAAACTTGTTCGTCGCTGGTTCAACCAGTCTTCAGAGACTATTGAGTGGCTTCAGAATATGGGTGTTGAGTTCCTTGGCGTTTACAAATACTTCAAGAACTCACATGCAACACAGCATATCGTAAAGACTCCGGGCTCAAACAAGCCTTGCGAGAGATGTGCATCTATCATGAACAAGACGATTACATCTTACGCACAGGAAATCGGTGCTGAGATTGTATTCAATACACCTGTTAAAAAGATTCTTACAGGTTCTAAGGGACAGGTAAGAGGAGTTATCGCAGTAGATGAGAACGGTGAAGAAATCGAGTGCCTTTGCAATGCAGTAATCGTTGCTACAGGTGGTATCGGTAACAATGTAGATATGATCGAGCAGTACATGGGATGGAAATGGGGCGTTGATATGTTCACATTCCGTATCCCGGGTATTGACGGTGACGGTCTTAATATGGTATGGGATATCGGCGGAAAGAAAGCAAAAGTTAACATGGAGGTAACATACAATACTCCTGGTACAACAGATATCTTCAAGACACTTTCAGAGACAATGAGACAGCCTAACCTCATGGTTAACCTTCAGGGTAAGAGATTTATCAATGAGGAAATCATGGATAACACAACATTTACAGGTAACTCACTTCTTCTTCAGAAGGGACATCAGGGCTTTACTATCATCGATCAGGATATCGTTGATTGCTACAAAGAGCACGGCCTTGACTATATTACATATCACCATGGTGTTACACACATGGATAAGTGGGATGAAGAGCTTGAGCTTTACTTAAACGGTGGTACAATCGAAGCTTCAGGTCTTTCAGACCTTCACGATGGTAAGGACGATGTTTCAAGCGGCCAGGTTAACTTCTGGAAGTTCGATTCTATCGAAGAGCTTTGCGCTACTACAGGAATCGATGAGAAGAACCTTAAGGCTACAATCGCTGAGTACAATGATATGTGCAACGGAAACATGAGAGGTTATGACTGGCAGTTCACAAAGGATCACAGATTCCTTAAGCCAATCAAAACAGCTCCGTTCTATGTGGCTCGTCACTTACCTGGCGGATATGGCTCACTCGGCGGTATCGAGGTTGATGAGAACATGGCTTGCCTTGACAACGATTACAAGCCGATTCCGGGACTTTATGCCTGCGGTAATGATACTGCTACAGTATTTGCTGATTCATACTGCTTCTACAATCCGGGTTCAACAATGTCATACGCTGTAAACTCAGGTCGTATCGCTGGTATGGAAGCCGTTAAGTATATGGATTCAGATGACTTTATCGATCCTGAAGAGTAAAAGGAAAAATTAATCTCGTAATAAGTGTTATGGGGGTAATAAATATTACAGAGATATTTTTAAACAAACTTACAGGGGATGAGGTAGATTGGGAATTTCTTAATCTGCCTCATTTCTTGTGAAATCGGAAGGTTATTATGCAAAAAAATAAAAAGAATGTAACTGAATATGTGGTTGACAGAGACTGGTCAATTATCATATCCGAAGATAAGGATACGGATGTTTTTCTTTATAATGCAAAAAGCCGTAATGCTAAATTTATTTTAAAGCAGCAGGGCAGAATTGAAAATCCCGACGAGTATGTGCTTGATGTTATCCGCAATATTGACAAATTCAAAGATGATATAGTCTTTGACAAGGAAGTGGATCCAAAACATATAGTTGATGAGATTTCAAAACTTTATAAAACCTGCCGCGGCGAAAAGGAATTTCAGGCCAACATTGCTTATATGATTTTAGGGGCAATAAGCAAGACATATAATGATATGGAAGAGGCTGGAGACGGATTTAAAACAGAAGACTCTAATGTCCATGTAAATATCATGAAAACAGTACACAGAGTCGGAGAGATGCTCGAAAGTGTTGAGAGCAGGGATGGTTTGGTTAATGCTGTTGCAAATAATAAGACGAGTCCTTTTTAATTACTTTTTTTCATTTAAAACAGTTAGGCTTGAGTAACATATATTTCCTGTGATACACTCAAAACATCTGTAAAAGGTAGATTTAATATATGGCACATTTTATAAGCATTTGGTAATATCCCGTGATATTACGGAAGGAGGCAAAAAGTGGCGAAAGTAAAAATTTTCGTTGACGGAACAGAAATTGAAGCGGAAGAGGGACAGAATGTCCTGAGAGCTGCACTTGGCGCAGGTATTTATATTCCGCATTTATGTTCACACCCGGACCTCGAAAGCAGAGGCGGATGTAAACTTTGCGTTGTTAATGTCGAAGGCATGGAAGGTGCTCAGACATCATGTACAACCATTGTTAAAGAAGGCATGAAGATTACAACAAAGGGCGCTCGCTTAGAGCAGATACGCCGTGTTGCAATGGAACTTATGCTTGCGGGACACCCACATGATTGTACATCATGTAAGATGTACCTTAAATGTGAGCTTCAGGCTATGATGCAGGTAACAAACGCGGTTGCCGGTCGTATGCGTGAGGTTACAAAAACAACGACTCGTATCAATACAAACAATCCTCTCAATGTTCGTGAGATGGAAAGATGTATAGCCTGCGGAAGATGTATCAGAGTATGTAAGGATGTCCGCGGAGTAGGCGTTTACCAGCTTAATAAAACCAATACCAATTATGAGGTCTATGTTGGTACAGAGGGAGACAAGTCCCTTATGGATTCGGATTGTGCATTCTGCGGAGCATGTATCGAAGTCTGTCCTACAGGCGCTCTTCAGGATATGGAAGGAGTATTCAGAACCGATATTCCGAGAAGCGAAGCTCTTATCCCATGTAGCGCACAGTGCCCGGCTCACATTGATATACCGGAATACATCAGACTTGTTAAAGAAGGAAAGCCTTCAGAAGCTCTTGCTGTTATCCGTGAGAAGGTACCTTTCCCACACTCACTCGGAAAGGTATGCGTAAGAAGCTGTGAGGGCGCTTGTAAGAGGACGGCTTTAAATGATCCTCTTTCAATCAGAAACCTTAAGAGATATGCAGCAGAGCATGGTGATGCAATGCTCTGGCAGAAGAATTCCGTTCAGAAACCGGATACGGGCAAGAAGGTCGTTGTTGTAGGTGCAGGCCCGACAGGTCTTACGGCTGCATTCTATTTAAGAAAACAGGGACATGATGTTACCGTATACGACAGAAACGAATATGCCGGAGGATATATGGAATATGGTATTCCGATGTATCGTCTTTCACATGATGATGTACAGGAAGAGGTAAAATACATCACAGATACCGGCGTTAATCTTGTTACAAATCACAAGGTTAATAATATAGATGAGCTTAAGAAAGAAGGCTTTGATGCTATTGTTCTTGCAATGGGTACCATAGCCGGTAAGGATGCCGTTATTCCGGGAAGAGAAAACGGTCATACCACAAGAGCGGTTGAATTCCTTCATAAGATTGCCGCAGGCGAGCAGGATGAAAATGTTCATGAAGGTGCTAAGGTTATTGTCCTCGGCGGCGGTAATGTTGCCTTTGATGCTGCCAGAACATCTGCAAAGCTCGGCGCTCATGTTGAACTTTTCTGCCTTGAGCAGAGAAAGGACATGCTTGCTGATGATGAGGAAATCGAGCAGGCACAGGAAGAAGGCGTGGTTGTTCATGACGGAACCACCAACCTCGAACTTGTTGGAAATACCGACAAACTTGAAGGTTTAAGATATGCTAAAATCAACAGCTTCAAGTTCGGACCAAACGGACTTGAGGTAGATATGGTTGAGGGCTCTGAGGCAGTTTGCGAGGGTGATTACATTATCTTTGCAATGGGTCAGAAAGCTGACTTTGAAGGCTTTGGAATTGAGACCAATAAATTCGGATTCCCTGTAATGGAAGGCGAACATACACTTCCTATGGAAGGTGTATTTGCGGCCGGTGATTGCATCACAGGAACAAAATCTGTTATACAGGGTATTGCCGGAGGTAGAGAAACAGCCATTGAAGTAGATAAATATCTTGGCGGAGACGGTGATATCTCAGAGAATCTTTATGAAAGAGAAGCTCATAATCCGAATCTCGGACTCAGAGAAGGCTTTAATAAGATTCCGAGAGAAGAACTTACCGTTACACCTCTCGCAGAAAGAGCACGCACCTTTAATGCAGTTGAAGCTGGCTTTACTGAAGAGCAGGCACATTGCGAGTCAGGCAGATGTCTCCAGTGTGATTTGAGATGCGATCTTCAGAGAGTTAAGATGTGGACTGAGTACTAAAATAAGGAGGTGCGGAAAATGGAAAAAATATGTAATGTAACTGATGAATCTTTAAAAGATTTAATAGAACTCGCAGGAAAGGCCGGATCGGATACCGGCGTATGTCCTGTAGAAACTGCCTTCCTTATAGCAGAGAAGTCAATTAAGATGACCTGCGGCAAGGGTGTAATGTGCAGAGACGGTCTCAGACAGTTTTATCTCATACTCGAAGATATTACAAACGGTCGAGGCAAGAATGAAGATATAGAGCTTCTTCTGGAACTTTGCGGTGTTATCAAGGAATGCGCTGATTGTGATCTTTCATATACATGCGCAGAGCAGATTGAAAAGCTTATAAATGAGCATATGGAAGACTTTGAACTCCATATCAAGAGAAAAAGCTGTAAGAATCTCATTTGTCCGGGATGTCATACGGTACATATCGATGCATCGAAGTGTACAGGTTCCGGAGAATGTATCAAGGTATGCCCTGCTGATGCCATAAAGGGCGGTGCCGGACTTTTCAGTGTTATCGTTCAGTCCAAGTGCACGGCCTGCAATAAGTGTATAGAGGTCTGCGGCGCAGGTGCCATTAAAGGCGCAGGTGCGGTTAAACCTCAGGGACCTACGGAACCGGCTGCAGTTGGTTCGTGGGGAGCAGGTGCCGGCGGAGAAGGCGGAGGAAGAAGACGCCGCCGCGGATAACCTTACAAATACAAATATATTGTTTAAAATACTCCCGTTTGTCATATTGGCAAACGGGAGTATTTGTGTGATAATATCACTATGGGAAACAGCAAATCAAGAGGACTGAGGGGAAGTATCCTCGAGGCCATTATTAACGAAACAAATGCAGAATATCAAAGCAGTGGTCTTTCTGTCATACAGAAGGTTCCAACGCCCATTACCCCTGTGGAAATAGACAGCACAAGCAGGCATATTACCCTTGCATACTTTGACAAGAAAAGTACTGTCGATTATATAGGCGTTGTACAGGGCATACCTGTATGTTTTGATGCCAAGGAGTCTGCATCTGATACATTTCCGCTGCAGAATATCCATAAGCACCAGATGCAGTTTATGGAAGACTTTGAAAAGCAGGATGGAATATCCTTCTTTATTCTGTATTTTACGCAGCGGGATATTTATTACTATCTCAGATTTGAAGAAGCAGCAGGGTTCTGGAACAGGATGCTTGAAGGCGGAAGGAAGAGTTTCAGACTCGAAGAGCTTGATGAAGAGTTTTTTTTCAGTAGTGAAAACAGTATTTTTCTGCCGTATCTTGAGATGTTGCAGAAGGATTTAGACAGAAGAAAGCAGGGTTGACTTTAGTACGCTAATATGCTACCATACTACTACGAAAAAGTGATGGATGAGGTGTATATGAAAGACAGATTGTTACACACACCTGAAGGTGTAAGGGATATCTACGGAAAAGAATTTGAAAAAAAGATTATTATGGAGGAAAGACTTCATAATATAATCAGAATGTACGGATACAAACCTATTCAAACGCCATCGTTTGAATTTTTTGATGTGTTTGGCAGGGATATTGGTACAACCCCTTCTAAGGATTTATATAAGTTTTTTGACAGAGAGGGCAATACCCTTGTGCTGCGTCCGGATATTACTCCTTCCATAGCAAGGGCGGCGGCTAAATACTATATGGAGGAGACAAGACCATTGAGGTTTTCTTATGTCGGTAATACCTTTATAAACAATTCCTCTTATCAGGGCAGATTAAAAGAGACTACCCAGATAGGAGCTGAGCTGATAAATGACAATTCGGTAGATGCTGATGCCGAGATGATAGCAATTACCTGTGAATGTTTCTTAAAGGCAGGTCTAAACGATTTCCAGATTAGTGTAGGCCATGTTGATTTTTTGCGCAGGGTTTGCGAGATGGGTGGAATTGATAAAAAAGACGGAAGTATTATCAGGGATCTTATATCCATAAAGAATTATTTCGGTGCCGAGGAATACGCATCCACCCTTAATGTTTCGGAAGAGACCATAGCAATATTTAAGATGCTTCCTTCTTTTAACGGTGGAATAGAGATGCTTGCAAAGGCACGCAACTTTGTTATGAACAATGAGATGGCTTTAAAGGCTATTGACAGACTCGAGGAACTTTACGAGGTGCTTTCATACTACGGCTGCGAAAAATATGTGACATTTGACCTCAGTTTCTTAAGTCCTTATGATTATTATTCCGGCATTATTTTTGACGGATATACTTTCGGAAGCGGACAGGCTATAGCAAAGGGCGGCAGGTATGACAATCTGGTAGGGTATTTTGGAAAGGATGCACCTGCAGTCGGTTTTGTAATCATGATTGATGACCTTATGACCGCCGTTTCGAGACAGAAAATTGATATACCTATCAATGAAAAAAAAGTTTTGCTTTTATATTGTGAGGAAAAGAAAAAGGCTGCTGTCGAAAGAGCAAAGAATTTAAGGGATTTTGGCAGTTATGTAGAGATGATGAAGATTGACAAATCTATCACCAAAGCGCAATACGACGAGTATGCCAGGCATCATTCCATAAACGAAATTATAGCTATGGGTGAGTAGAAGGAGATTATAATGCGTTATTTGACATTTGCACTGACTAAGGGCAGGCTGGCTGACAAAACAATGGAGCTTTTAAACAAGGCCGGCATTACCTGCCGCGAAATGCAGGATAAAAATACCAGAAAACTTATATTTGTTAATGAAGACCTCAAGATGAAATTCTTTCTTTCAAAGGGGCCGGATGTTCCGACCTATGTGGAATACGGAGCCGCCGACATAGGAATAGTCGGAAAAGATACAATTATGGAAGAGGGCAGAAACATTTATGAGGTGCTCGACCTTGGGTTCGGCAAGTGCAGGATGTGTGTCTGTGGACCGCAGGAAGCCCGGGAATGCTTAAAGCATCATGAGCTCATAAGGGTTGCAACAAAGTATCCCAATATTGCAAAGGACTATTTTTACAACAAAAAGAATCAGACGGTTGAAATAATAAAGCTTAACGGTTCAATTGAACTTGCGCCTATAGTCGGACTTTCAGAGGTTATTGTTGATATTGTCGAAACCGGCTCTACTCTCCGGGAAAACGGACTTACCGTACTTGAGGAGGTTTGCCCGCTTTCGGCGAGAATGGTGGTTAACCAGGTCAGCATGAGGATGGAAAACCAAAGAATTACGGAACTTATTACCAGTGTGAACAAGGTACTTAAAGAAGAAAGGGATATTATTCTATGAAAACGGTTAATCTTGATAAAGAAAGTAAAAAGGATCTGCTTGAAAAACTTCTTAAAAGAAGCCCATCGAGTTATGGGGATTTTGAAGAAAAGGTAGGTAAAATAGTAAATGATGTCAGAAACCGCAGAGATGAGGCGATTTTTGACTATACCAGGCAGTTTGACGGAGCTGATATTTCAAAGGATAACATTCTTGTTACCGAAGAGGAAATAAAGGAAGCTTATGACAAAATAGACAAAGAACTTCTTGAGGTCATGAGGAAGGCTCTCAAAAACATCAGGGAGTTTCACGAAAAACAGCGCATGAACAGCTGGTTTGATGCCAAGGGAGACGGAAGCATTCTCGGGCAGAAGATTACTCCGCTCGGCAGAGTCGGGGTATATGTTCCGGGAGGAAAGGCTGTGTATCCGTCATCTGTTCTTATGAATATACTTCCGGCAAAGGTGGCCGGAGTCGAAGAAATAATAATGACTACACCTCCGGGAAAAGACGGCAAAATCTGTGAGACAACACTGGTCGCCGCCAAAGAAGCAGGGGCTGATAAGATATTCAAGGTTGGCGGAGCTCAGGCTGTGGCTGCTATGGCTTTCGGAACCGAAAGCATACCCAAGACGGACAAGATAGTAGGACCGGGCAATATTTATGTGGCTCTCGCTAAAAAGGCGGTTTACGGACATGTTAGTATAGATTCTATTGCAGGGCCGAGTGAAATCCTTGTTCTTGCGGACGAAACTGCAAATCCTAGATTTGTTGCAGCGGATTTACTTTCCCAGGCTGAACATGATGAGATGGCATCGGCAATTCTTATTACAACAAGTAAAAAGATAGCTGATGAGGTTTCAAGGGAAATCGATGGCTTTTTAAAGGTACTTTCAAGGAAGGATATTATCTCAAAGTCCCTTGATAATTATGGATATATCCTTATAGCAGATAATATGGATGATGCTATTGATGCAGTAAATGAGATAGCTTCGGAGCATCTTGAAATTGTGACAAAAGATCCGTGGCTTACAATGACAAAGGTTAAAAATGCCGGAGCCATGTTCCTCGGAACTTATTCAAGCGAACCTCTCGGAGATTATTTTGCCGGTCCTAACCATGTACTTCCGACAAACGGAACGGCAAAATTCTTCTCGCCGCTTTCGGTTGATGATTTTATTAAGAAATCAAGTGTGATATCATATTCTGAGGAAGCATTAAGAAAGGTACACAAAGATATTATCAAATTTGCACAGTCAGAGCAGCTGACTGCTCACGCGAATTCAATTCAGGTCAGATTTGAATAGTATTGGAAGGAGGAAGTGTGATGGCAAGAATAGGTGATGTTCAGAGAAATACGGCTGAGACAAAGATAACCTGCAGTCTGAATATTGACGGCAGCGGAGATGCAAACATAGATACAGGCATAGGTTTTTTTGACCATATGCTCATAAGTTTTGCAAAGCACGGTCTTTTCGATTTGGATTTGAAGGCAGACGGAGACCTTATAGTTGACTGTCATCATACTGTTGAGGATACGGGGATAGTCATAGGTACGGCTATTAAACGCGCCCTCGGAGACAAGGGAGGAATCAAAAGGTACGGAAACGCAATACTGCCTATGGATGAGTCACTGGCCTTATGCGCCATTGATTTATCGGGCCGTCCGTATCTTGTTTTTGATGCGGAGTTTCCTATGGAGAGGGTAGGATATTTTGACAGCGAAATGGTAAAGGAATTCTTTTATGCCATCAGTTATTCGTGCGGAATGAATCTGCATATCAAAATGATAAACAGCGGAAACACACATCATATGATTGAAGCTATATTCAAGGCGTTTGCGAAGGCGCTTGATGAAGCTACGGTTTTTGATGAAAGAATAAAGGG